>CAYVGA010000088.1:0-8487 GCA_964449855.1 uncultured Lachnobacterium sp. | reverse complement strand
GATAGAAATGATAGAAATGATAGAAACGACAGAAATAACGGCAAAGGTCGTTTTGATCGTGAAATCGATAAATTCAATAAAGAATCCGCTGCAGCGGCATCTGAAGAAATGCGTGGCAAAGAAAGCCGTGAACGTGGCAGCGATCGTCGAAACACCAACAATAACAGACGCCAGGATCATGATAAATTAGGAAAAAAACAAGAAAACTTTATCAATTTAGAGAAGAATGGCGGCAAGAAGAAACATGCGCCACAGGCACAGAAAACAAAAGAAGATCCAAATGAAATTAAAACAATTACAATTCCGGAAAAATTAACCATTAAAGAATTGGCAGATGCAATGAAAGTTCAGCCATCTGTAATTATCAAAAACCTTTTCATGAAAGGGAAGATGGTTACAATGAACCATGAAGTAGATTTCCAGACAGCAGAAGAAATCGCTATGGAATTTAACTATATTTGTGAACAGGAAGAAAAAGTAGACGTAATTGCAGAACTCTTAAAAGAAGAGGACGAAAATGAAGAAGATATGGTAGCTCGTCCACCGGTTGTTTGTGTAATGGGTCACGTTGACCATGGTAAAACCTCTCTTCTTGATGCAATCCGTTCTACAAAGGTAACAGCAAGAGAAGCTGGTGGTATTACACAGCACATCGGTGCTTCTGTGGTATCTATCAATGACCAGAACATCACATTCCTTGATACACCTGGTCATGAAGCGTTTACAGCGATGCGTATGCGTGGTGCAAACTCAACAGATATCGCTATCTTAGTAGTAGCTGCAGACGACGGTGTTATGCCTCAGACAGTAGAAGCGATTAATCATGCAAAAGCTGCCGGTGTAGAAATCATCGTTGCAATCAACAAGATTGATAAACCAACAGCAAATATTGACAGAGTAAAACAGGAACTTTCTGAACATCAGTTGATTCCGGAAGATTGGGGCGGAAGTACCATTTTCTGTCCGGTTTCTGCACATACTAAGGAAGGTATCGAAAACCTCCTTGAAATGGTACTCTTAACAGCAGAAGTAATGGAATTAAAAGCAAATCCAAAACGTAAAGCACGTGGTCTTGTTATTGAAGCACAGCTTGATAAAGGCCGCGGTGCAGTTGCAACTGTACTTGTACAGAAAGGTACACTTCGCGTAGGTGATCCTATCGCATGTGGCAGCAGCTATGGTAAAGTTCGTGCGATGATTGATGATAACGGACGCAGAGTAAAAGAAGCAGGACCGTCTACACCTGTAGAAATTCTTGGTCTTAACAGTGTACCGGTAGCTGGAGAAACATTTGTAAATACAGACAACGAAAAAGAAGCAAAAGCATTTGCAGAAACTTATATTGCAGAAGAAAAGAACAGACTTCTGGAAGAAACAAAAGCAAGAATGTCGCTTGATGACCTGTTCTCACAGATTCAGTCCGGCAATATGAAAGAACTGAATATCATTGTAAAAGCAGACGTTCAGGGTTCTGTAGAAGCAGTAAGACAGTCCCTTACAAAGCTTACCAACGAAGAAGTTATGGTCAAAGTTATTCATGGCGGCGTAGGTGCAATTAACGAATCTGACGTAACACTTGCATCTGCATCCAACGCCATTATCATTGGTTTCAACGTTCGTCTTGACCCAATGGCAAAGACAACTGCTGACCATGAAGGTGTTGACGTAAGACTTTACAGAGTCATTTACCAGGCAATCGAAGACGTAGAAGCAGCTATGAAGGGTATGCTTGATCCAATCTTTGAAGAAAAGATTCTTGGTCATGCAGAAATCCGTCAGATTTTCAAAGCTTCCGGTGTTGGCAATATTGCAGGTTCTTACGTTCTTGACGGTATCATTGAAAGAGGATGTAAGGTTCGTATTTCTCGTGAAGGCAAACTCATTCATGAAGGTGATTTAGGTTCGCTCAAGAGATTTAAAGATGATGTAAAAGAAGTACGTACCGGCTATGAATGTGGTCTTGTATTTGACGGATTCAGTGACATTCAGGAACTTGATATCGTAGAAGCTTACAAGATGGTAGAAGTACCACGCAAATAGTATAAAGGAAAATTTATATGAGAAAAAATAGCATCAAAAATATTCGTATCAACGAAGAAGTTATGAGAGAGCTTTCCAATATCATTCGTGGGGAAATCAAAGACCCACGAATTCATCCAATGACCAGTGTGGTAGCAGTGGAAGTGGCTCCTGATTTAAAAACAGCAAAAGCATATATTAGTGTTCTCGGAGATGAAAAAGCACAGCAGGATACGATTGCAGGTCTTCGCAGTGCCGAAGGTTTCATTCGCAGAGCTCTTGCAAAATCCATTAATCTTCGAAACACACCGCAGATTACTTTTATTCTGGATCAGTCGATTGAATATGGTATTGCGATGTCAAAGAAAATTGACGAAGTGACACGAAAGGAACATGAATCGTAATAGTTCAGTCCATGACCAATCACTCTGCTGATTGGTCATGAGAGAACACATAACGCAAGCCAAAGTGACACCCACCTCGCCAAAGGCGACTTCTAATATGGGTGTCGCCCGTAACAGTCAGCCGTAGGCTGAACTGTTACCATGAATCGGACATCGTAGAAGAGGAAGAGAATGATTAAATTAGAAGAGAAGCTAAGTGGAATCCAATCAGTCGGCATTTCGGGCCATATACGTCCGGATGGCGACTGTGTGGGATCCACTATGGCGGTTTATAATTACATTGTGACATATCATCCGGAAATAGAAGTAGATATCTACTTGGAATCTATTCCGAATGTGTTTCATTTTTTGAAAAACACAGATAAGATTCAGACTACATCAGGTGATAAACAATACGATTTGTTTATTGTACTGGACTGCGGTGATAAAGAACGTTTGGGCTCGAATGCAAAATATTACGACTTGGCAAAACATACACTTTGTATTGACCATCATGCAAGCAATCTGGCATTTGCAGAAGAAAACTATATCATTCCGGATGCTAGTTCTACCTGCGAATTGGTATACAATATGATGGATATTGATAAAATTACCAAAGAAATTGCAGAATGTCTGTATACCGGAATTGTGCATGATACAGGAGTATTCCAATATTCCTGCACTTCAGCAAAAACCATGAATGTTGTGGGGATTTTGATGGAAAAAGGAATCAATTATCCAAAGATAGTAGACGATACATTTTATACCAAGACCTATGACCAGAATCGCATCTTAGGATATGCTTTGTTAAACAGCAGGCTGTATCTGAATGGAAAAGTCATTCTTACGTATTTGACAAAGCAGGATATGCAGGAATTTCACTGTACACCAAAGGAATTGGATGGCATTGTTAACCAACTTCGTGTTACAAAAGACACTGTGGTTGCGGTGTTCCTGTATGAAAGCGAAGATGGCAGTTTCAAAGCAAGTTTCCGTGTGAACGGGGAATTTAATGTGGCAGAGATTGCTCTTGTTTTTGGTGGCGGTGGTCATGTAAAGGCTGCCGGATGTAATATTTATGCCCCAATTGATGAGGTTATCTATCGTATTTTAGCAGAAATTGAGAAAAGATTATGATAAATGGAATTATTAATGTTTACAAAGAAAAGGGATTCACTTCTTTTGATGTAGTAGCCAAAATGCGTGGGATGTTTCATCAAAAGAAAATAGGACACACAGGAACCCTTGATCCGGATGCGGAAGGGGTTCTTCCGGTATGTTTAGGAAAAGCCACAAAAGTTTGTGATTTGCTGACGGATAAGGATAAGGAATACAAGGCGGTATTGCTTCTTGGGATAGAAACAGATACACAGGATGTTAGCGGTGAAGTATTAAACGAAGCTGATGTTATGGTTTCGGAAGAGGAAGTAAAAGAAGCGATACGTTCTTTCATCGGCGGTTATGAACAAGTACCGCCGATGTATTCTGCACTAAAAGTAAATGGGCAGAAACTTTGCGATTTAGCTCGAAAGGGAATTACAGTAGAGCGCAAATCCAGACCGGTTACGATACATGGAATTGAAATTATTGATATCCGTCTTCCTGAAGTAGAAATGATAGTTTCCTGTTCCAAAGGAACATATATTAGGACTTTATGTGATGATATTGGCAAGAAACTAGGCTGCTTTGGCTGTATGAAATCTCTGCTTCGCACCAAAGTAGACCGTTTTACTTTAGAAAATGCATACAAACTCTCGGAATTAGAGATGTTTTTAACACAACCGGAAGAAACATGGGAGTTTGTACAGCCGGTAGATTGTGTATTCCAAAAATACGTGGCAGTACAGGCTGCACAAGAAGCACAAAAAATGATAGATAATGGAAATCGGATTCCATCCGAATGGATTTTGGATTTTTCAGAAGAGAAAAAGCAGGAAAACGTAAGACTTTATGATGCAAAAGGCCGATTTATAGGTATTTATACTTATTTGAATGAAAGTAAAGAATATAAACCAGTAAAACTATTTTTTATGGAATAATAGAGTATGGAATTTATTAGAAAAACATTAGATTTTCAAATAGAAGAACCGACAGCGGTTACTTTAGGGAAATTCGATGGGCTGCACAGAGGCCATGATCTGCTTATGCAGACGGTATTAGAGTATAGTAGAAACTATCATTTGGCATCTGTGGCATTTACCTTTGATATTCCCCCACGTAATAAAGTAGAGGAAATTGTTGCAAATGTCCTGACAACCAATGATGAAAAAGAGTATATATTTGAAAAACGCGGCATTGATTATCTGATTGAATGTCCATTCACAACAGAAGTGATGTCAATGGAGCCGAAAGAATTTATTGCATGGATTTGTAGGGCACTTCATATGAAATATGTCGTGGTGGGTGATGACTTTCATTTTGGGCACAAACGTGCGGGAAATTATAAAACACTACAGCAATACGAGTCGGAATATGGGTATAAAACCATTGTAATAGAAAAATTAAAGGACAGTAATCGTGACATCAGCAGTACCTATGTAAGAGAAAAAATTGCAGATGGAAATATCCGAAAGGCAAATGAGCTTTTGGGATATAAGTATTTTATTAAAAGTGAGATTCTGCACGGGAAAAAGTTAGGCAGAACGATTGGCGTTCCTACGATTAATATGATTCTTCCGCCGCATAAACTTTTACCGCCAAATGGCGTTTATGTGACAGAAGTGTTAGTGGACGGAAAGACATATATGGGTGTTACAAATATTGGATGCAAACCAACAGTTTCCGAAGAAAGAGTTCTTGGGGTGGAAACCTATATTGATAACTTTAATCAGAATGTATATGGTGAGAAGATTGTAGTATCTTTTCTTAAATTCATTCGTCCGGAACAAAGATTTGGATCTATTGAAGAATTAAAAGAGCAGATGCAGTCGGATATAGAAGTTTCCAGAAAGATATTTTATCATAATGATGTCTTATTAAAAGATAATTAGTGATAAGAATATGGAATAGTATGGAAAAAAATGCAAGAAATATTACGGAAATGTTACATTTTTGTGTTGACATTGTAAAAAACTCTTGTTATACTCACAAAAGTGCAAAGGGCACGCTAAATTTTGGAGGATAAACATGAGATTAGATAAAAAGACAATTATTGGAACTTCCGCTGTTCTTGCTTTTACATTGGTATTAGGTACTTCTTCTTTTTCCGTAGCCGATAAAGCTATGATAGATAAAGAAAACTATGGTATTCTTTCATCCGCAGGTGCAAATGCAGCGATTGATCATAATAGTACAACAGTTGCAGGTGCAACCGGAGCAGTAGATGATTCTGTAGGTATTGTAGAAGGCGAAAATATACTTGTAGGACAGCCGCAGTATGAAACTTATGGTTATACAAACCTTGGTATGGCTGTTGTAGAAGGTAACTTAAATGTTCGTGAAGAAGCAAGTACATCAGGCAGTATTGTAGGTAAAATGACAAATTATGCTGCATGTGAAATTCTTGGTGAAGAAAATGGTTTCTACCAGATTACATCAGGTAATGTAGAAGGCTATGTAAGCAAAGACTATATTGTAACAGGTGAAGAAGCCTTAAAGCTTGCTCAGCAGGAAGTAAGAGAATTAGCGACTGTTACAACAGAATCGCTTCGTGTTCGTGAAGAAGCATCTACAGATTCTCGTACATTAGCAGTTGTCAATGAAGAAGATGACTTTGTTGTAGTAGAAAAGCTTGACGGCTGGATTAAAATTGAAGTAGATAATTATCAGGGATATATTTCTTCAGACTATGCAGAAGTAGAAATGAAATTAAAAACAGGTAACACCATGAAAGAATTAACGTTCGACAGTGGTGTATCAAATACACGTGTGGAATTAGTAAACTATGCATTACAGTTTGTTGGTAACCGTTATGTATGGGGCGGTGAAAGTTTAACTAATGGTGTGGACTGTTCCGGTTTCACCATGAAACTTTATCAGAAATATGGTATTTATTTACCACATTCTTCACGTGCACAGCCAAATTACGGTACAAAGATTTCCAAAGATCAGATTCGCCCGGGCGATTTGATTTTCTATGGTGATGGCAGTGGAATTAATCATGTAGCAATGTATATTGGTAATGGACAGGTTGTACACGCAAGTAATGCTCGTGATGGAATCAAAATTTCCAAAGCATTTTATCGTACGCCGGTATGTATTGTAAGTTATTTACCATAATTATATATTTACATTAATGAAATAATGTGTTATACTAATTAAGTATGGTTAGCCCATGCTCGGTAGACGGACACTCCGACCGCTGCTGAGTACCATTAAGAAAAGGGCGTTTATTATAGAAAGAAGAAGGAGGATCACATCATGATCGCAAAGGACAAGAAACAGGCTATTATCGCTGAATACGGAAGAGGAGCAAACGACACTGGTTCACCAGAAGTACAGATTGCTATCCTTACAGCAAGAATTCAGGAATTAACAGAGCATTTAAAAGCTAATCCAAAGGATCATCACTCAAGAAGAGGTATGTTAAAGATGATCGGTCAGAGAAAAGGCTTACTTGCTTACTTAAAAGAAATCGATATTGAAAGATATCGTTCTTTAATCGAAAGATTAGGCTTAAGAAAATAGGCAAATGTTGGGCGGAGTTATATATATCCGCCCATTTTTCTTTGGTAGGAAATTTTGCTATTAAAGCAGAAGTGTCATTTAGAGGTACAGTTCAGACGCGCCATTCGCAAAATCGCATTTTCAATGTTTTTTCATTGCTTCGCAATTCATTTTGCTCATATTCGGGCGCTCACTTCATGACATATATCACAAGTACATTCACACAAATATGATGTCTTTGTGATATCTGTCATGATTGAACTGTTTGTGTTATCTTCTGCTATGAAATAAATAAAGTAGAAGAGTAGAAGGAGAAAAAGTATGTATAAGAGTTATTCATTAGAACTCGCTGGCAAGACTCTTACAGTAGATATCGGAAGAGTTTGTGCACAGGCAAATGGTGCTGCTATTTTAAGATATGGTGAAACAACTGTATTATCTACAGCTACAGCATCTGATAAACCACGTGATGGTATTGATTTCTTCCCACTTAGCGTTGAGTATGAAGAAAAAATGTATTCCGTAGGCAAAATCCCTGGAGGATTCAATAAACGTGAAGGAAAAGCATCTGAAAATGCAATCCTTACTTCTCGTGTAATCGACCGTCCAATGAGACCATTATTCCCTAAGGATTATCGTAACGATGTAACACTCAACAATATGGTTATGTCTGTAGATCCGGAATGCCGTCCGGAATTAGTAGCTATGATTGGTGCTGCATTAGTAACAGCTATTTCAGATATTCCATTTGATGGTCCATGTGCAACTACACAGATGGGTATGGTAGATGGCGAATTTGTTCTCAATCCAAATCAGGAAATCTGGGATAATGGTGACTTACAGCTTACAGTAGCTTCAACAGCTGAAAAAGTTATCATGATTGAAGCTGGTGCTAACGAAATCGTAGAAGAAAAGATGATTGAAGCAATCTACAAATGTCATGAAGTAAACCAGACAATTATTGCTTTCATCAATGACATCTGCAAAGAAGTAGGAAAAGCAAAACACGAATACGCAAGCTGTGCAATTCCGGAAGAACTTTTCGCTGCTATCAAAGAAATTGTTCCTCCATCAGAAATGGAAGAAGCAGTTTTTACAGATGAAAAACAGGTTCGTGAAGAAAATATCAAAGCTGTAACAGCAAAATTAGAAGAAGCATTCGCAGAAAACGAAGAGTGGATGGCTGTACTTGGCGAAGCGATTTACCAGTACCAGAAGAAGACTGTTCGTAAGATGATTTTAAAAGATGGCAAACGTCCGGATGGTCGTGCAATGAATCAGATTCGTCGCCTTGCTTCTGAAGTAGATATTATTCCTAGAGTACATGGTTCTGCTATGTTTACTCGTGGACAGACACAGATTTGTGACGTTGTAACACTTGCTCCATTATCTGAAGTTCAGAAAATTGATGGTTTAGATGCAAACATTACTACAAAGAGATATATGCATCACTACAACTTCCCAGCATACTCTGTTGGTG
>CAYVGA010000087.1:0-8547 GCA_964449855.1 uncultured Lachnobacterium sp. | reverse complement strand
CTGTAATATCATCCGATGTTAAAACAAAGTGATGTGGACAAACCTCTGCGGATACCGGCAAGCCTTCTTCTTTTGCAGCCTTTACCATCTTTACGGAATCTGCTGTCGAGCAGTGGCAAAGGTGAAGTCTTGCACCTGTTTCTTTTGCGATTAAAATATCACGTGCAACGATAACATCTTCTACGGAATTACTAATACCCGGAAGTCCCATTTCTCTGGTCTTTGCATCTGCATTCACACAGCCGCCATTTACCATATTGATATCTTCGCAGTGTGCAAGAATTGGAATATCCAGCTCTGCTGCAATCTTCATCGCTTCACGGTACAGATTTGCATTCATTACAGACTTTCCATCTTCACTAAGGGCCGGACAGCCAGCCTCTACCATACCACGGATGTCTGCAAGCTCTGCACCTGCCTGACCTACTGTAATCGCACCTACCTGATATACATTGATGCATTTTCCTTCTTTTGCTTTATTATGCACGTAATTAATCACTTCGGCATTGTCTGCTACAGGCTTTGTATTTGGCATTGCATAAACAGTGGTAAATCCACCATGCGCTGCTGCTGCCATACCTGTGATAATGTCTTCTTTATGTGTAAGACCCGGGTCACGGAAATGCACATGCAAATCAATAAATCCCGGCATAACAAATTTGTCTGCTGCATCAATGACTTTGTCTGCATCCTCTGTAATCTCATTTTCAATGGCAATGACCTTGTTGTCTTCTATGAGTACGTCTGCGATTTCATCCATATTTGCTGCAGGATTTAAAACGCGGCCGCCTTTAATCAATATCTTCATATTATATTTGCCTTTCCAAATCAGTTCCTCTTTTTTCGTAAGGATTCAGTACCTGACTCCTTATAGGCTCTGCATATATTCATGCATCGCTTCTGCTACAACCTTTGAATACTTCACGGCTTCTACTACCGTACGAGCACCTTTTACTACGTCACCGCTGGCAAATAAACCTGGAACGGAAGTATGTCCTGTTTCATCTGTTGCAATAAGCCCTCTATCATTTGCTTTCAAGCCTTCTGTTGAATTCATCAAACGGTTTGCTGGTCCCTGGCTGATAGAAATCATGACATTATCTGCCGGGAAGAGTGTTTCTGTTCCTTCCACTTTCCGGAATCCACCATCTTCTAACATTTCAGTATCTGCAAAAATAACACCACTTTCGGTAATTTCTACAGGCATCTTGCAGAAGTGGAATTCTACACCTTCTAATTCTGCATATTCATACTCATGCTTGCTTGCTGCTACACCATCTGTTACAGAGAAGCAATCTACTTTGCGGACACCATGACGAAGTGCTGTACGGCAAACGTCCATCGCTGCATTACCAGCACCGATAACAATCAAATGATCTCCCAAATGGAAACTAGCCGGGCTGTAAAGGTAATTAATACCATAGTGAACATGTCCTAATGTTTCGCCTTTAATCTTAAGTGTATTTGGACGCCATACACCAGTACCTACGAACACGGAATTATATCCGTCACGGAATAAATCTTCAATCTTAATCGCTGCACCGATAGCAGTGTTTGGACGAATCTTGATATCCTTTAATACCAAATGACGATATTCAAAGTCATCAAGAATGCTCTTTGGTAAACGGAATTCAGGAATACCATAACGAAGGATTCCGCCAATTTTGTCTTTTTCTTCAAAAATAGTTACTTTATAGCCTTTTCTAGCAAGTAACACTGCGATGGTAAGACCTGCCGGACCGGAACCAACAATCGCAACCTTCATACCGTTTGGTTCTGCCGGACCTTTTACCATCTTTGAACTATAGGTACTGGAAATATAATTTTCAATTGCTGAGAAATGTACAGGACTGCCTTTTCTGCCAAGGATGCAGTTACCTTCACACTGTCTTTCATGGTTACAAACAATACTACAAACGGTAGTGAGTGGATTGTTTTCGAAAAGCATCCAGCCTGCATCATCGATCTTACCTTCTTTGAGAAGTGAAATAACCTTTGGAATCGATGTATGAATCGGACATCCTTCCATACACATAGGCTTCTTACAATTTAAACAACGATTCGCTTCGTCCATTACATGATATGCCATAAAAAGTCCCCCCTTATTGAACTTGAATCTATATGTTCTGCTATCTATACACCTTTTTATAAACAAGGGCATATTATGGCAGAATTACACATTTATAATTCTACAACAATATGCCCTATAAGTCAAAGTGTGATTGTATAGAAGATGGATTATTTTTCATACCGGAAGTTATTATTCACTCTGTGCACAAATAACCTATATCCCCATAAATTCTATGTAATCCGAAATCTCTTTAAAGTCTATCTTACATTCATTATGAAAAATAAAAACCGGAATTTCATCTTCAAATGTATAGAGCGAAATATCATAATATCCCTCTTCATTTAAAATATAAACTATAATGCGTTCTCTTCGAGAATCCACAATCCAATATTCACGCACTCCGGCAGCTGCATATTTCGCTGCTTTTATTCCTGTATCTTTCTTAGCAGTAGATGGCGATAAAATTTCCGCAATAAAATCAGGTGCTCCAAACAATCTTCCATCTACAACTTTACTCTTATCACAAATCACATACACATCCGGCTGAACCATTGTCTTATTATCACAATCCAACTGAACGTCCCATGGTGCTACCCCTGGAAGACATTTTCCTTTTTTCTTTCGAATAAACTCTCTAATCCTTGCAAAAATCTCAGCACTAATTGTCTGATGTATAAGATTCGGTGACGTCATATCATAAATCACACCATCTATAAGCTCGACTCTTCTCTCATCCGGCAATGCAAAATAATCCTCTACCGTATATTCCCCCTGCTTCTTTTCCCCATATACAGCTACACTTTCTCGAACCATCAACGACTGATAAGGACTCAAAACCTTCTCCAATGCATATAAAGTATCATAACGCGGTGTCTTTGTAATCCCCCCTAATACTTTCTGCACCGTACCTACCGGCACACCGGAAAGCTCTGCGATTTTTTCATAAGAATAACCTAATTCTTTTTTTCGCTCATTCATTTCCTGAATTGTCATAGAAACGCCTCCCTATTCCGCATTTACGTTGTTTTCTGTATTATAACACTCTACCATCCAAAAATCAACCGTTTTACATCCATTTATAATCTATTTGTAAATATTTTATCCATTTTTTCACCATTTCGACAACAATTCAACCTACGGATGAGTGTTATCCATTTTAATCTATTTACTCGCTGTCTGGATGAACATTTCTTGGAACGTAACTATTTTCCTCTCCGCGAGCTGCACCTCCTCAGCGGAGCATTTTTTGTTTCATAGGAAAGACACAAAAACTTTAGCACTTCAATATATCAAGGTGTTTCCCATAAAATAAAAAAGCACTTAGACAGTTAGACGCATACAAGCATACTCAACCATCTAAGCACCTTTTACTTCTCTATAATATTTTAGCAAATACGCGGCAATCCTTCACCCTGTAACACTTCCATATTGCGGAGTCCACCGATTCTGGTTCTAAGATGCAATTTGCCCGGTGCTTTATCATTTACATATCCAACCACACACGCATCCTGTCCATATTTTGCACCACGGATTGCCTCTACGGCTTTTTCTGCCTGTTCGATTGGCACTAATGCTACCAATTTTCCTTCATTTCCCATATAAAGTGGGTCAAGTCCTAATAAACCACAGAAATCTTTTACCTGTGGAGTGACTGGAAGTTTTTCTTCTTCCAATTCAATCGTAGTATTTGAAGTCTTTGCCAGCTCTTTTAATACTGTTGCAAGACCGCCACGTGTAATATCACGCATCGTATGTACATCAATATCTGCTGCAAACAAAGCTTCTACAATTTCGCCAAGCGGTGCATTATCACTTTTTATTTCATTTACGATTCCCATACGTGTACCAAGAATCGCGGCATGATGATCCCCTAAATTTCCAGACACAATAACCGCATCTCCCACACATACACGCTCTGCAGAAACTTCTCGGTCTTCCGGTACAAAACCTACACCTGCGGTATTAATAAAAAGTTCGCCGTTTCCATTGACTACTTTTGTATCACCAGCCACAATCTCTACACCGGCTTCTCTTGCACACTCTGCCATAGAATGTACAACTTCCTGTAACTTTGCAACTTCCAAACCTTCCTGTAAAATAAATCCACAGGTAATATATTTTGGTTTTGCCCCACGCATAAGCAAGTCATTTACCGTGCCGCAAATACAAAGACGTCCGATATCTCCACCCGGATATGTCACTGGTGTTACCACAAAGCTATCTGTCGTTACTGCAATTTTCCCTGCACCTTCTACTACGGCACTGTCTTCCATTTTATCTAAAGTTGTGCTGGCAAATTCTTTTGCAAAGATTGCTCCAATAAGTTCGCTGGTAGCCGCTCCGCCACTACCATGCACCATGCTGATTCTTTCTTCCATAATTACCTCCTAAAACGATGCAACTGTCGAATAATTGCGAAAATCAGAAACGATTTTCTCGCACGCAACATATATTCCCCCGACAAAATACTCTGGGCCTAGTGAACTAGCGTACATTCACGGCATTGCCATAATATAGGGATGTACTTAATAAGCACTAAACATACTATGACAGCTTCCCTCTTCTGAAACCATACACGCTCCCTGTGGAGTAAGCGGTTTGCACACCTTTCCAAAAAGCGGACATTGCTGCGGCTGCATCTTTCCCATCAAAATCTGATCACAACAACAAGCCTTATTTCTCTTGTTATCTTCTACCAATGCTTTACTTCCTGCATCATATTTCTGATATTCCGGGCGAAGTTCCATTCCTGTTCCATGTACAATTCCCATACCTCGCCAAGCAGCATCGGTTGGCTGGAAATATTTCGCAACCAATTCCTGTGCTCGTTCGTTTCCTTTTGCAGAAACTACGGATGGATAAAAATTCATGACTTTGCCTCCAGCAAAATTTTTATCTATATTATTTAAAGAAACCATCTCTGTGTTTTGCACATCTGCATTTCCATCACACGCAGCAGCTCCTGCTTTTACAATTCCACATAGAGCCTCTAAAATCTCTTCCCCCTCGAATCCGGACACAGCAAATGGGATCTGGTATTTTTCTGCCAAAGGCTGAAACAAATCACTGCCTGTCACGGCCGCTACATGTCCCGGTGCAAGATAACCTTGGATAGACGCACCATTTTCGCATAGGTATGCTATCACTCCCGGCATCGTTTTTAAGGCTGTTAAAAGTTTTACATTTTCTATATTTTTTTCGATGACTTCCTCTAATAAAAGTGCATATACCGGTGTCGTTGTTTCAAATCCCAATGCCGCAAACACAAATGTGGTTTCAGGCTCTTTTTCTGCTAACGCAAAAATATCCATTGGCGAATATACCATAATAGCACGGCCACCCATCCCCTGCACCTCGCTAAGGCTGTATTTGCTGCCCGGTACACGAAGCATATCGCCAAATGTTACCACGCAGGTATTTGGTGTTAATGCAAGTTCAATCAGTCTATCCACATATGCCGTTGGTGTTACACACACCGGACAGCCCGGCCCTGAAATCAAATGAATCTTCGGTGAAAGCATTCCGCGGATTCCATTCTTGGAAATCGCCGCTGTATGACTGCCGCACACTTCCATGATGTTCATTTCCGAACCATCATAGTTCGCAAGGAATTCTCGCATTTCTGACAATGTCATCTTCTTATATGTATGTTCATTTTCACTCATTTTAAATATCCTTCTCTCGTAATTATTCAGTATCTGAATAATTACAATTTACTCGCTCATAAGTTTATTCAGATTTTCTAAATCTTCCATATCCTGCTGTGTCACTTTCTGAATCACACAGCCTGCATGTACAAGCACATAATCGCCTGTTTTCACATCTACAAGACCTGCTCTGGCAGTTACCTGATTTCCATTAAAATCTACCACTGCATCACGGCCTTTTATCTCTATTACTTTACCTGGTAAAGCTACACACATAATCCTACCTCATTTCTATTGTAAACTTTGTTATCTCCGCTCGCTAGAGGAAATCAGCTATGCTGATTTCTCAGCCCGCACTTCTTATGGGATTATAGCACAACTAGATATATCTCTCCAATATACAAAATTATTAATTTTTGCATTTATATAAATTCTCTTTCTGCTTCAAATTTGAAATCCTGTTTCCTAGCTGATACCATTCATTATAGTCTATTCTTATATTGCTATGCAAACCCTTTTTATTTCCCAATTGTAAGTGCCCTTTTAACGTTACTGTTCACTCGTGCCTCGTAAACATTAACGATTCGCAGGCTCATTTAAAGTTTTGCTATGCAAAAAAATTTCTCTCCATGACACAAAAACATCCTTTTTATCGCAAAATTCTCTTATTTTTTCCTATTTTCTGCTATTTTTTCTTGTTTTTTGTATCTTATGCGCTAAAAATTTTGTATAGACACAATTCTCCTGTGTCTGGAAAACAATTTTTTCTGTATGGACACAATTATAATTTATTTGACATAGAAAACCATTTTTGCTTTAAAAATTTATTTTAAGTAATTCTTTGTAATTATTCAGTACAGCTCAAAACACTTGCTGTTTTAAGCGTAAGAAAGTGATTCAGGTGTAAGCAAACCCATCTGCAAAGCAGATTTCTCATGGGTTTGCGAAACGTAACTGTGAAGGTACTGAACAGTTACAATTCTTTCAAATATATAAACTAATGAAGATGTTCTTTCCAATTTTCCGAAATAATAAAAGCAGCATCTATCGACACTGCTTTCATCCCATTTTATTCATTCTATAAGTTTTCTACATACGCAAGCAAATCTGCAAAATCCCCCTGCGGATACTTCGAGACATCCTTGCCCACCTTATTAATCAAATCCGCCGGCATAAGGAACACCTTCATACCAAGTTCTTCCGTAACCATATCCTCACCGACATCATTACCAACCATCAAACATTCTTCCGGAGTCACACCTAATTTTTCTACGACTTCTCTGTAATAGTTTAAGTTTGGTTTGCAATAATGATAATTCTCATATGTTGTAAAAAGTTCAAAATCTTCCGGTTCCAATCCAGCCCAGCGAATACGGCTTTCTGTCGCAATCTTTGGAAACATTGGTGTCGTCGCAAGTGCCACACGATATCCCATTTCTTTCAACTTACGAACGGTCTGCACCGCTTCCGGAAGAAATCCGCAGATATTTTTCACACTCTGAAATTCGTTTCGATAAAAATCATCAAAAATCGGCATATCCTCTCGTACGTGTTCACCCAAAATTCCTGTAAATGCGTTCCAAAAAGCCACTTCATTGGTCTTTGTACCATCGTTGGCTGTCATCGCTTTCATGCCCGCATACACTGCCTTTACCAGTTCATCCGGATGATAGCCATACGCTGCCAGTTTCTTTGCCATACCACCCAAATATGCCTTAATAAATGTGTCCTGTTCCATTGGAAGCAATGTGCCATCCAAATCAAATAATACTACTTTTATACTCATTACTTTTGTCTCCCATACAAATATGTGGCAAAATAGATAACTGATGCGATAATCACAATCATAGGTCCGGTTGCCACATTGGTATAATACGATACCACCAAACCTACCAATCCTGAAAACACGGAAAAAATCATTGAAAACAAATGATACTCTCTCATATTTTCTGAAATATTTCTCGCCGAAGCCGCCGGTAAAATAAGAAGTGCATTGATAATCAAAATACCTACCCATTTAATGGAAAGCATAACAATCAATGCAACCAGCACTGCAAAGAGATTATCCATGAGTTTCACCGGAATCTGCTTGCTTTTTGCCACAGTTCGATGAATGGAAATCGCATTCAAATAATTAAATCCGACGATCCAAAACAGAATCGTAAACAGAAAAATTCCGATAAGATACACAATCTCCTGTGTGGTGATACTCAAAATATCACCCACCAGAATTGCAGAATATTTACTGAAATTTCCACCTGCGGACAAAATCGCCAAACCAACTGCCACCGAACAGGAGGAAAATACCGAAATAATTGTATCCGTTGATGCCACATTCCGGCTGCTGATTTTATTCAACAGCAAAGCAAAAGCTATTGCAAAAATCACCATGGAGACCGTCGTATCCTGCATACCAAGCACAACTCCCACGGCAATTCCTGTCAAAGCCGAATGGCCTAATGCGTCCGAAAAATACGCCATTTTTTTATTTACAATCATGGTTCCAAGAAGTGCAAACAATGGTGTGATAATTAAAATTGCCAAAAGTGCATTCCGCATAAAACCATAATCCAACCAGGAGGTCCAATCAATCATTTTCTTTTCCTCCTTTCATCCAGTTTTCTTCACTTCCTGTTGCAAACACACGCACAAACTCCGGACTTTCAAACACTTCTTTTACCGTTCCCTGTTTCAAAACCGTTTTATCCAAAAGCACCACATGGTCTGCATATTTTTCCACATACTCCAAATCATGCGAAATCAAAATAATTGCCAAATCATAATGATTTTTCAAATAGGTAATCGTCTTATAAAAAAGCTCCATTCCAT
>CAYVGA010000086.1:0-8688 GCA_964449855.1 uncultured Lachnobacterium sp. | reverse complement strand
GTAGGGACTATCGTGAAAACAAAGAACATCGCGAAAGCAAAGACTATCGCGAAAATAGAGAATTTCGTGAGAATAAAGAATCCCGCGAAAACAGAGAGTCCCGTGAAAACAGGGACAATCGCGAACGCCGCAACAACCGCGACAATCAGGTAATCAACACATTCACACTCGGTACGAAAGAATTAGACGGCAAGACAGCTGAATTTCAATACGACAAAGGCTGGTACAGCATTGTAGATATTCTTGGAGAAGAAAAGAATCTGATTTACAAGTCCAAAAATGCACCGGAAGCTTATACCAAGTGGAATGTGTATATTGGACGTAAAAAAGAACGTTCTCAAAAAATAGAGAAAACCGAATAAAATCAAAGTAAAATATAGGAAGTTGGTGAACGCATGTCATATACGGCACTATACCGCAAGTTCCGTCCACAGGAATTTGAAGATGTCAAAGGACAGGATCATATCGTAACTACCTTAAAAAATCAAATAAAAGCCGACCGAATTGGACATGCATATTTGTTTTGTGGAACCAGAGGAACAGGCAAAACCACAGTAGCAAAGATTTTTGCCAAAGCCGTAAACTGCGAACATCCCGTGGATGGCAGCCCATGCGGCGAATGTGCCATCTGCAAATCCATTTCGGATGGCTCATCCATGAATGTGATTGAAATTGATGCGGCATCCAATAATGGCGTGGATAATATTCGCCAGATTCGAGAAGAAGTAACCTATCGTCCCACTGAAGGCCGGTTTAAGGTATACATTATAGACGAAGTTCATATGCTTTCCTCAGGGGCTTTCAATGCATTATTAAAAACATTGGAAGAACCACCCGCATATGTAATTTTCATATTAGCAACAACAGAAGCACATAAGATACCGATTACCATTTTATCCCGTTGTCAGAGATATGATTTTCATCGTATTTCCATCGATACCATTGCAGGCCGTTTGATGGATTTGATGCAGGAAGAACAGGTAGATGTAGAAGAAAGAGCCATTCGTTACGTCGCAAAAGCCGGAGACGGCTCCATGCGAGATGCCTTGTCTTTATTAGACCAGTGTATTGCATTTCACTTAGGCGAAACGCTCACATATGAAAATGTCTTAGAAGTGCTTGGTGCGGTCGATACCGAGATTTTTTCCAAGTTGTTGAGACAGATTATAAACAAAGACATCACAGGTGCTATCGGCACATTGGATACACTTGTAGATGAAGGCCGCGAGATGGGCCAGATGGTCAATGATTTTACCTGGTACATGCGTAACCTTTTATTATTACAGAGTTCCGATGATATGGAAGATGTACTGGATATGTCCCGCGAACATCTTGCCGCACTAAAAGAAGAAGCGGCTATGATAAAGCCTGAAGTGCTTATGCGCTATATCCGTATTTTTTCCGAGTTGGGCAATCAGGTAAAATATGCCACACAGAAAAGGATTCTTATCGAAATTGCAATCATCAAACTGTGCAAACCACAGATGGAAAAAGATTACGAATCCG
Organism: uncultured Lachnobacterium sp.; assembly: GCA_964449855.1. GTDB lineage: Bacteria > Bacillota > Clostridia > Lachnospirales > Lachnospiraceae > Roseburia. The sequence goes on along the minus strand of CAYVGA010000086.1, from coordinate 7,182 downwards.
TTATTGACCGAATCGCCAGCATTGAAGCAAAAATTGCGAATGGAATACCGGTCGCACAGATGCCGGCAGGTGCAGTACAGGCAAGTCCGCAAGCGGCATTTAGCGGACAGACCGAAAAGCCGCAGCTTCCAAAAGCAATACCGGAAGACATTCAGAAAGTCATCAAAAACTGGAAATCCATTCTGGCAGAAATTGGCAGTGTGACCAAGATGTATCTTGCCAAAGCAGTCCCATCCCTTGGGAACAATCAGGATTTACTATTGGTATTTGATGATGAAAATGCATACAATTATTTAAATGAAAACCGTTCCAATTGCATTGATACTTTAAAGGCAATTATTGCAAAACGCATTGGAAAAGAAATTGAAATTACCATCCGTAAAAACGACACCGGACGATCTGCAAAAGAATCCGTACCGGACTTACGGGATTTGATACAATTTGATATTGTGGTAGAAGATATTTAAGATGTGCAGGGATTCGGAATACAGCATACTATTTCACCAAGGCTCGTAAATTCGCCAAGTGAAATATGTATCCCGCACCAAGACTCGCAAGCGAGTCTTGAAAATTTTAATTCAGGAGGATAGAGCAACATGGCAAAAAGAGGTGGATTCCCAGGCGGCATGCCGGGAAACATGAACAACCTTATGAAACAGGCGCAGAGAATGCAGCGCCAGATGGAAGAAGCACAGCAGCAGTTAGAAACAATGGAAGCAACCGCAACAGCAGGCGGTGGTGCCGTAGAAGTAACTGTTTCCGGCAAAAAAGAAGTTTTAAAAGTAAAACTCAAAGAAGAAGTAGTAGATCCGGATGATATCGAAATGTTAGAAGATTTAATCGTAGCTGCTACAAATGAAGCACTTCGCAAAATTGATGATGCGTCACAGGCATCTATGTCAAAAATTACAGGAGGACTTGGCGGCGGAATGTTTTAATTGTTACTGTTCACTCGTGCCTCGTAAACAGTAACAATTCGCAGGCTCATTTAAAGTTTTGCTACGCAAAAGGAGCCTGCTCACACCTGAATCATGTTCTTACGCAACAAAACAGCAAGTGTTTTGTTGCTGAGTGAACAGTAACCTTTTAATCATTTATTAAGCCAAGAAAATCATGGATTACTATAGCAAGCAAATTTCAAAATTGATAGAAGAGTTTTCTGCCTTGCCGGGCATTGGAACAAAATCTGCACAACGACTCGCATTTCATGTGCTTAACATGCCGATGGAACAGGTAGAATCTTTATCTTCTGCAATTTTAGAAGCAAAAAAGAATGTAAAATACTGTAAATTCTGTTATACTCTTACTGATGATGATATTTGTCCGATTTGTAAGGACCAGGCTCGTAACCACAAAACTATTATGGTAGTGGAAAATACTAGAGATTTGGCAGCTTACGAAAAAACTGGCAAATTCGAAGGCGTTTATCATGTATTACATGGAGCGATTTCGCCAATGCTAGGAATAGGACCAAATGATATCAAGTTAAAAGAGTTGATGGTTCGTTTGGAGCAGGATGTAGATGAAGTAATCATTGCTACTAACTCCAGTTTGGAAGGTGAAACTACAGCGATGTATATCAGCAAGCTGATTAAACCTACCGGTATCAAAGTAACCAGAATTGCCAGCGGCGTACCAGTCGGCGGTGATTTGGAATATATTGATGAAGTAACATTACTTAGAGCCTTAGAAGGCCGAACAGAATTATAAAAGAGAAAGGGAAGACGATGAACAACTTAGAGCTCTCCAAAATCGCGAATGAAGTTCGCAAAGGTGTAATTAAATCTACACACAGTGCAAAGTCTGGACATCCAGGCGGATCTTTGTCAATAGCTGACATTATCACTTATCTTTATTTTGAAGAAATGAATGTGGATCCAAAGAATCCAAAGTGGGCAGACCGTGACCGTTTTGTGTTATCCAAAGGTCATGTTGCTCCAGCGTTATACGCAGCATTAGCAGAGAAAGGATATTTCCCAAAAGAAGACTTAACAACGCTTCGTCATGTAGGTTCTTACTTACAAGGACATCCGGATATGAAAGGAATTCCAGGTGTTGATATGTCATCTGGTTCTTTGGGACAGGGTGTATCCTGTGCGGCAGGTATGGCTGTAGCAGCAAAAATGGACAACAAAGATTACCGCGTATACGCAGTAACCGGTGATGGTGAAATTGAAGAAGGACAGATTTGGGAAGCTGCTATGTTTGCAGGATTCCGTAAATTGGATAATCTTGTAGTAGTTGTAGACAATAACAACCTTCAGATTGATGGTGCGCTTGATGAAGTATGTTCACCATACCCTATTGATAAAAAATTCGAAGCGTTTAATTTCCATACTATCGTAATTGATGGTAATGACTTTGATCAGATTCGTGCAGCGTTCAAAGAAGCACGTGAGACAAAAGGAATGCCAACCGCAATTATTGCAAAAACAGTAAAAGGCAAAGGCGTATCTTTCATGGAAAATGAAGTAGGCTGGCATGGAAAAGGACCAAGCGATGAAGAATGTCGTATCGCATTGGAAGAATTAGAGAAAGCAGGTGAAGCATTATGTCAGATGTAAAGAGAATTGCAACCCGTGACAGCTACGGTAATGCTTTAGTTGAAATTGGAAAAGAACACGAAGAATTAGTAGTATTAGATGCTGACCTCGCAGGCTCTACCCAGACAGGTGTATTTGGAAAAGTATTTCCGGAACGTCATATCAACTGCGGTATTGCAGAAGCAAACATGACAGGTGTAGCAGCAGGTCTTGCTGCCAGCGGCAAAGTTCCATTTATGAGTTCTTTTGCTATGTTTGCAACAGCACGTAACTTTGAACAGATTCGCAACTCTATTGGTTACCCAAGATTGAATGTTAAGATTGCTGCATCTCATGCAGGTATTTCTGTAGGTGAAGATGGTGCAACACATCAGTGTTTAGAAGATATGGCTCTTATGAGACAGATTCCGGGTATGGTTGTATTAAACCCGGCAGATGACGTAGAAGCAAGAGCTGCCGTAAAAGCGGCATTTGAATATGTTGGCCCTGTTTACATTCGTTTAGGACGTCTTGCAGTACCGGTTTTAAATGATGAAGAGAATTACAAATTTGAAATGGGTAAAGGCGTTGTACTAAAAGAAGGCACAGATGTAACAATTTTTGCAACTGGTCTTGAAGTGTACGAATCTGTACTTGCTGCTGAAATGTTAGAAAAAGATGGAATCAGTGCAGAAGTTGTTAATATTCATACAATTAAACCAATTGACAAAGAATTAGTGATTGCATCTGCAACAAAAACAGGCAAGGTTGTAACAGTAGAAGAACATTTTACGATTGGTGGATTAGGAAGTGCAGTTTGTGAAGTATTATCCGAAAACGCACCTACAAAAGTGCTTCGTATTGGTATTGATGATCGATTTGGTGAATCCGGACCGGCACTTGAATTGATTCATAAATATGAATTGGATGCAGAAGGTATCTATAAACGTATCAAAGCATTTGTAAAATAAAATCATATTATTTTTAAAGCTGTCATATCCCAGTGGTATGACAGCTTTTTTGTCGTACACTTTTTGAAAAGCCGGACACCAAGGGACAAATTTTTTAAAGAGTCTGTGTTAGCATCATTCAAAAAGGAGTGAACAGAGATGATTGAATTTGTAAATGATAAAGAACGAAATTTAAAAAATGTAAAACAGATAGGCACCCCAAAAGAAGAAAACAAAATTTATGTAGAGCATATGGTCTATGCAAAGCTCAAAGAAACCACCTATAAAGAAAAAAGAGTATTTGTTTTAATGGGACACACAGAACGAATGGAAGGGCGGTATATGACGTTTATTGAAGGGATTTTGCCGGTGCGGGAAATTGAGTTTCAGGGGAATGTACCCCGTTGGAATAACAGTACCTGGAGTGAAATTTTCCGGGAAATCAAACGCCTTTATGAAGATATGATTATTGTAGGCTGGGCGATTGATATCAAAGGAATGTCGCCTAAGGTAACAGTGGAATTAGAACGTGTACATAGAGAGCATTTTGGAGGTGTGCACCAGCTTTTATTTTTGATGGACACCATAGAACAAGAAGAAGTCTTTTATATGTATAAAGAAAATAAAGTAGTACCGAAAGATGGTTTTTACATATATCACAAAATTCGTAGAAGAGAGGAAGTTGAAAGCTGTCAATCCAAGAGCAGCGAATCCAAAAGAGAAGTAATACCGATAAAAGTCTTAGAACCAAGACAGGAATCCGCGTCTATGCATAACAGACCGGTTGAAGTAGAAGTAGATATCCGGCAGGAGATGGAAAAACAAAAAAATAGAAAAGGCGGACGCTATCGTCAGCTTATGCATGAAAAAAAGAAAAAAAAGCCTTCGGAAGATGGAAGTTTAGGTGTTGCAATTGCGGTAGCCATGCTTATATTTGTGATTGGTGTGGGTGTTTATGAAGATAGGGATAATATTTTTGGCACATCAGGTTCGATTCCGGCGAATTTAACACAGGAGCAGGAAAAAACAGATTCACAAAATTTGCCGGCGGCAGATAAAGAAGAGAATTCAGAGAAGTCGGACACAGAGGGGGCTGATGCGGAAACCGATGCAGATGTCATTCCGGTGGATATTATTCCGGGTACGGAAACACAAGAATAAATAAAAATAGTGAATGATACAAAAGAATATGCTATAATGTCATATACTGATGCAAAACGAAAGGACAAGTGCTTGTGGCAAAGGAACAGAAAAAAGGTTTTAAAACCATAGAAACAAATAATAAGGAATTAGACGAAAAGATTCGAGAACACAAAAAAGCAAATTTCAAATTGTTTATCCGTGTTTTAGTGGCAATCGGGCTTGTGATTCTGTCAGTAGATATTATTTACGCACTTAGAAGTTATACTTCCTATGAGACGACAGATAGTATAGAACGAAATAGGAGCAGTGCGACCCGGTTTGAGACATTTGGAGGGTGTCTGTTAGAATACAGCAATGATGGGATTTCATATATGGATGTAAATCATGAAATTATCTGGAATCAATCATTTGAAATGATATCTCCGGAAGTTGTAATCTGCAAAGAGTATCTGGCTGTTTATGATGCCGGTGGAACGCAGATTTATGTTATGACAAAAGGTGGACTGCAAAAGCGGATAGAGACAACGCTGCCAATTCAGACGGTTTGTATTGCGGAACAGGGAACAACTGCAGTCCTTATGAAAGAAAATAATGTTTCACAAGTAAAATTATTTGATACAAAAGGTAATGAACTTGCCAATGGGAAATTTTATGGGGATAAAGGCGGTTTCCCGATTGATATCGCTTTGTCTTACGATGGAACAAAACTAGCAGTAGACATGGTAGATGTGGCAGCAGGAAGTGTCAGTACCACAATATCATTTTATAACTTTGGAACGGTTGGACAAAGTGAAATTGATAATAATGTAGGTTCTTATACTGTTGAAGGAGTTCTTGTTCCGGAGATTGATTATGTTTCTAATTCGCGTATGATTGGTATGGGAACAGGTCGTATCCTGGTGTTCGAAGGAACTCAAAAACCGGAACTTACCCGGGAACTTGTGGTGGAAGAAGAAATTTTAAGTTGTTTTCACAATGAAAACTATGTAGGAATTGTTTATGACAATGTAGATGAAGAGGAACTGTGGCATATAAAAGTAATGGATTTTCGTGGAAATACTATAATGGAAAATGACACATCAATTCCATATACGCACATTGAATTTTTATCAAATAATGAAATTTGTGTTACCAATGCAACGGAATGTCAGATTTTTACACCACATAGTATAAAGAAGTTCTCCTATACCTTTGATAAAGAGCTGTATAAAATTTTGGCAGGAACTACTAGTCAAAATTATACATTTATATTTAAAGATACAATAGAAGAGGTGAAATTGAAATGAATATTTTAGTCGTAATTATTTTAGTCGTGTTATTGTTGAGTTTGTTTAGCGGTTACAAAAATGGATTTTTAAAGACGGTATTTTCATTGGTCTCATGGATTGTGGTGTTGGTGATTTGTAACGTTGCAACACCGATGGTAACAGATGTGCTGATTGAAAGTACAGATATAGAGACGATCATTCAGGCGGCATTAGATACAAAAATAGATGAAATGCTTACGAATGCTATGAATGAAGCCGGACTCTCTGAATTACCGGATGTTCTTCCAGAAGGAATGGACTTTAAAGTTCCGGAAGAATTGCAGGCGGCTTTGCCGGAGGAATTAAGAAATATGTTATTAAATGGCAAGGAAAGCATAAGCGAGGTTACTTTTGTTGACACAGCAAAAATTGCAGAAAGTGCAGTAGGAGTTATTTCATTGTTGCTTGTAATGGTTTTGGCTCGTGTAGCACTTATGATTGTGTATGTTGTATTAGGAATTGCATCGAAACTTCCACTCATTGGTCCGCTTGACAAACTTCTTGGATTGGCTTGTGGAGCAGGCAAAGGTGTGATTTGGAGCTGGATTATTTTAACGATTGTCTCGGTACTGGCTTTAACGGGAATAAATACAGAATGGGCCGGATACATTGCAGACTCACAAATTCTTACATGGTTACAAGAGAATAATGTTATTCTTAATGCATTAATACAATAAGAGTCCAATAAAAACAGAATAGAGCTATATAAATAGTGGTATCCCAAGTCGATATAGACAACATTTTGTGGTATTTACATTTTTTGAAAAACTTTTCAAAAAAGCGGGAAAAATGTGTTGACTTTGGGATGCCATTATGCTATTATAGCAAAGCTTCGTCAGGGAACACGTTGATTCGGGGATTCCTGGATGGGCAGGGAAGATAAAAACTTTAAAAAGAATGAAAAAAGCTGTTGACAAATACAGCGGCTTGTGATATTCTTACAAAGCTGTCGCAAACAACGACGGCAGGCAACAAAAAACAAATCAAAAAAGCTGTTGACAAACATGAAAAGATATGGTAATCTAACATGGCTGTCGAAACAGCAGCGAAGAACATTGATAACTAAACAGTGAAAAACCTTGAAAGATTCAGAGAATTATTCAAGACTAAATCAGAAGATTTAGCGGACGTTTCAATCGAGAGATTGAAAACCTTTAAACAGTAAATTCAGATGTATTTCTGAATGAAACGAGAAGCCAGTTTAAACTGGCCGATTAAACTTTTAACATGAGAGTTTGATCCTGGCTCAGGATGAACGCT
>CAYVGA010000085.1:0-8969 GCA_964449855.1 uncultured Lachnobacterium sp. | reverse complement strand
AGTTGGATGATGCAAACATCAATCCATACTCAGATGTACTCACATTAGAAAAATACCGCGAATTGTTCGGTGAAAATGTACACGAGTTTACAGGTGTTGACTATGTAGATTACTATGCAAACATCATTAAAGAAGCTGGCGCAGAAGTAGAAGTTATTTTTGCAAATAATCCTAGAGTAATTTTACAGTATACAGACTGTGTCATTAACTGTGATATCCATACACGTGTTAGAACCAAACGTATCCTTCGCGAGAACGGTGCTAAAGTTGTATGTGCTCTTGATGACATCCTTACATCTTCTGTTAACGGCAGCGGTTTCAATGAAAAATACGGTTTACTTGGTTCAAACAAATCTACAGAAGACAAGATCAAATTATTCCCACAGGAATGTAAAGACCTTGTAGTTGCTATCCAGGAAGAAATCTTAAACAAAACTGGAAAACATGTAGAAGTTATGGTTTATGGCGATGGTGCATTCAAAGATCCTCAGGGTAAAATCTGGGAACTTGCTGACCCAGTTGTATCTCCAGCATTTACAGACGGTCTTATCGGTACACCAAACGAATTAAAATTGAAATATTTAGCTGACAATGATTTTGCAAACCTCAGCGGTGCAGAATTAAAAGAAGCTATCTCTAACAGCATCAAATCAAAACAGGACAACCTCGTAGGCAACATGGCATCTCAGGGTACAACACCTAGACAGCTTACAGACCTCATCGGTTCCCTCTGTGACCTTACATCAGGTTCCGGAGACAAAGGAACACCTGTAATCCTCATTCAGGGTTATTTTGATAACTACACAAACGACTAAGAATCAGATGAAAGAATAAAAAAGAGTGACTGACAAGTTTACTTGTCCAGTCACTCCTTTTTTATTCGTAACATTTGACGACAGTCAAATATGCGAGCGTTTCAGCTACAAAGCAGCTGATCAGACACGCAGTGTCAACGCGAGCCTCATCTGACTCTTAGTCGTTTCACTTCATTATCCACACATCTACTTCTTATTCTTCTGATGTTCCGCAATAATCATTTCCTTCAAATCCTGTGCTCTATTTTTTATATTCGTACTAACGGTACGGGAAACAATCAAAGAAGATACCAATCTCGCTGCATCCTCTAATTTACCCAGCTTAAATGACATCGTTGCCAATAACAGGTCAAATGTATTCTGATCCATGCCGCAAATCGGATAGTTTTCTGATTTCATTGCTTCCAGTAATCCGGTATATGCATTTTCATAAAAACGCATTTCTTCTTTTTTACAAAATGCAATTGCGATTTCCTTATTTGCAGCAATTTCCGTACCATCTTCAATCGCTTCTGCTTTTCTACGATATAACCATGCAAGTTTTAAACATTCATACCCTTTTTCGCTCATACGGCTATGTTTTATGATACTATTATACAAGGCTAGTTTATGACGCTCAATTGCTGTATCATAGTCCATCGCAGAATCCGATATCTTTTCTTCTACCGGTTTAAAGTTCTTACATACACCTTCACGAATCAGCTTACGCTGTCCCGGTGATATATGAAGAAAATCTTTGCTCATTGCGGCATAACCACATTTGTTACAAAAAATAACATCATATTTATTCGTATCAATATATTCAAATCGAGGGCAAAGGTCAAAATCCGGTGTCATTCTTCTAGCTTTTCCTGATTTTACCGCCATGGTACTAAATACATTATCACAAATTGGACACATCGTTGATTTTAAAAACAGAAAATCCTCTTCTACCGGAACACCTTCCTGTTTCTGCTGTGCACTATCCTTTCTTTTGCTCGTTCTCTTATTCGGACTACTAAATATAGATTCAATAATTTTTCCGTCTAAACCATATTTCTCCAAGCCTGATATTAACTTACTCATTTGCGATTCATTCTCCCTTAAATAAACATAACTAGCATACATTACTATCATAGCATAGTTTCCCTATGATATCTATGCCCTTTCTGATTTTCCATTATATTATTTTGTACGCAAATTAATTTTATCGTAATTATTCTTTTTTCGTAATTATATCCGTTCCTTTTTCAAAGACCAGCCAAAATGCTTTTGCAAAAGCCATATCCAATGTATTCTGCAAGCCTGCCGGAACTTTTGTTTCTAAAAACCGGGTCAGCTTTGAATATATCTTGCTTTTGGTGAATAAGCATTTTTCAAAAAAATACAAAAAATTTACAAAAAAATATTTTACTTTCCAGAAAAAAGTGGTAAAGTAGCTATGTTATTTTATGACGATTCTTTTCACATAAGGAGATTGATAAAGATGGAAAAACTTTATACAGGTAAAACAAAAGACGTTTACAAACTTGAAAATGGCAATGTAATGTTGAAATTCAAAGATGATTGTACCGGAAAAGATGGTGTATTTGATCCAGGTGAAAATACAGTTGGTTTAACAATCGAAGGTATTGGTAAAGCAAACCTCATCACATCTATCCACTACTTTGAATTATTAAAAGAAGCCGGAATCAAAACTCATTATGTTGGTGCTGACGTAGAAAACGCTACTATGGAAGTTCTTCCAGCAACTGTATTCGGACATGGTCTTGAAGTAATCTGCCGTCTTGTTGCTACAGGCAGCTTCATCCGCAGATATGGTGAATATATTGAAAATGGTACTGTTTTAGAAGGTGGTTATGTAGAATGTACATTCAAAAACGATGAACTCGGTGATCCACTTGTAACAGGCGAAGGTCTTGCAGCTCTTGGCATTATGTCATCAGAAATGTTTGAAAGCATGAAAGCTCAGACACTTGCAATTACCAAAATTGTTGCAGATGACTTAAAAACACTTGGTCTTGATCTTTGGGATATCAAATTTGAATTTGGTTACAACAATAACGAAGTAATTCTTATCGATGAAATCGCTTCTGGTAACATGCGTGTTTACAAAGATGGCCAAATTGTTGACCCGGTAGAATTAACAAAAATCATCAATAACCGATAATTTTTAAAAATTTTGGCGTGTAGAAAAATCTACACGCCATTTTTATTTTTATATCTGAATAATCACGATTCTGCTATGTATAGTTCTACTTCCAAAAGATATACTAGAATTAAGAATCAATGTATTTCATTTTCAATATGAAAGGAGTATCTTCTATGACTTATTTAGACTCATCAGATATGATAAAAAATCCACACCTCGACGATCATCAGCTTCATTTAAGCAACAACCCTGCCCACAAGTCCATAGATACCTATGAACTGCCAAAAAATGACAACTATCTCTATTCTGCTTCTTCTAATGATATGACCGGATTAGCACCAACTGTAGCGCATAATGAATACGAAGCTCAAAGTTACGAAGAACTCTATCCATATCTTCCACCCAACTCCGTCTCCGATGTGCCAATGTCAGAAAAGATTCACGCTGAATACCGCACACAAGTCACAAGACAATCAAAAGAAGAGAGATAACATCCATCTCAAACGATGTCTTTGCATGAAAGAATTGACATAAGCTGCCTTTGCATTCTCATCCGTAAAAAGGGATTCGTATTTTTCTTTGTAATACAGAATCTCCTGATACATACAGTACAATGCATCTTCTACCTTCTCTGCTTTTGCACTCCCTTCCGAAATCATATCAATACCATGCATCCAATCCTCCAGCATAAAGCTGGCAACCAACATATCTTTGGAGGGAAAATAATTGTATACCGTACCAATTCCTACGCCACATGCACTTGCAACAGAACGAATCGTCATAGATGAATATCCCTGTTCTCTCACCTGACGCATTACTTCTGTTAATAATTTTTCACGGATATTTTCTATAATTTTTGGCATGAAGATCCCTCGTCTTATATTACATATTATTCATTTACACTTCTCCACGAAATTTCTCACGCATCGTATAACGAATGTCTTCGTCAATCATCTTAATCATAATATCCGCATATACAGGGTCAAACTGCGTACATTTACCACGTTCAATTTCATTACGAACAATCTCCTGTGCCAAAATATTACGGTAACTTCTCTTGGAAGTCATCGCATCGTAGGCATCTGCAACACCTATAATACGCGCCTGTTCGGGAATCTCTGTCCCTGCTAATCTATCCGGATATCCATGTCCATCGTATCGTTCATGATGCCACCTTGCACCAATCCCAATGTCCGGAATCTCCTCTATGGTCTGTAAAATATCACTGCCAATAGCCGGATGCTGACGAATCGCTTCGTATTCTTCATCTGTCAAACGAGAATCCTTATTAATAATGTTATCCGGTATACCAATTTTTCCAATGTCATGCAAAAGTGCCATATGATAGATTTCTTTTTGTTGCTCTTTCGTCTTACCTGCACGCTTTGCAATTTCTTTGGCATACTTTGCTACTCGTACAGAATGACCATTGGTATATGGATCCTTTGCGTCAATCGTATTTGCTAATGTTTTCATTACCTCTTCCGAAAGACGTTCTACCTGGCGTCTTCTTTCTTCAGCTCGTCTGGTCTGAATAGAAACCTCCCTCTGCAGATTCTTCTGCAAACGGCTAAGCTCTAAAATACGGCCTACACGCTGCAGCATAATCTCATTCACAAAAGGCTTCGTAATAAAGTCCATAACTCCTGCCTGAAATCCACGCACTTCGGTATCTCTATCATTATCCGCCGTCAGCATAATAATTGGAATATCTTTATATTCTTCCATTTCTTTTATTTTTTCGATAAACTGAAATCCATCCATCTGCGGCATATGATAATCCAAAAGAATCAAATCCGGAATCTTCTTTTTCATTACATCAAACGCAGCCATACCGGAATTTGCACATGCTACTTCAAAATAATCTTTCAAAATATTCATCGCAACACGAAGATTTAAACCTGTATCATCAACTACTAATATCAATTCTCTCATAAAAAACTCCTCAAATTATACTATGTATAATTTTAACATGAACCCTTGTCCTAGGGGAAGTTGTATACAAGTAAATCAATTAAAACTTATAACTTTCGTAATAACAAAAAATCAGGGAGACATCTGAAACCGAACTTCCTCTTTTAAAACTTTTATTGTAATTTATCTGCTTCTTTAATATTATAAATGATAACACAAACACAGTGAAAGAACTGTAAACCCATAGTTAATTATCAAACCCGACATACAAATCTTTTTCGATAATACATCAGCGACAAACTTGTGCCAAGTACCCATCCGAGAGGCCATGACATCCAGATTCCGATATATCCCAACGGCTCTGCCAATATCTTTACCAGTACCACCCTAAGAATAAGATCCAGGGTCGTTGCAAATGCAAACTCTTTCATCATTCCTGCCCCGCGTAAAACACCATCCGTCACCAGTTTCACCGACAGTAACAAATATGGCGGTGCACAAATATATAGAAAGTACATTCCCGCACGTAATGCCAGTTCTGTCGGATTATCAATAAAAAGCGTAATCAATGGCTTTGCTCCAAGTGTATACAACAGCACAATCGGCACACAAAGCATCCATACCATTTGAATTCCTGCTTTACGCCCTTCCACTACACGCTCTAATTTATTGGATCCAATATTCTGTGCAGTAAAATTCGAAATACCATTTCCCAATGTGGTAAAGGCTGCGACTACCATATTGTGAAGCTTGATACCTGCTGCATAGCCAGCCGTTACCCCTAGGCCACAAGCATTGATGGAACTTTGAATCATAATCGTTCCAATAGAAATACTACTCTGCTGTAAAACACTTGGGATAGCAAGTGCTACAAACTTTTTGAAATACATTTTGTCAAATAACCGGATCTCCTTATCCTTTAAAGATGCCGTCATGACATGCCCTTTACACGCCCTCGAATCACCATGGTCTGTTTTCATCTGCTGCAAACGTCGAACTACCGTCGTCATTGCCAGCACACAGCTAATCCCCTGACACAAAAACGTCGCCCAGGCAACACCTGCTACGCCCATATCAAAGCCTACAACAAACAACAAATTCATCACAATATTCACACCCGATGAAATCGCCAGAAAAACAAATGGTGTCTTGGAATCTCCCATTGCAGAAAAGATACCTGTCGCCATATTATAGAAAAACAAAAATGGTACACCCCACAGATAAATATCCATATATAGTTTCGAATCTGCATAAATCTTTTCCGGTGTATTCATAAATTGTAAAAACCAATCTGCACTGCAAAATCCAAATACCATCAAAATAGCACATAACACCGCAACCGAACTCATGGCCGTATAAATAGCCGTTTTCATCCCGTTATAATTTTTTGCTCCAAATAACTGCGAGGTCAGCACCGAACATGCCATATTACACCCCGTCGCAAATGCAATAAAAATCAGTGTGATCTCATAACTGTTTCCCACTGCTGCTAACGCATTTTCACCAACAAATCTTCCCGCTACAAAGCTATCTGCAATATTATAAAACTGTTGAAAAATCACACTCGCAAACAATGGCAGACAGAATCGCCAAAGGACCGTACGCGGCTCGCCTGTGGTGAGGTCAGTGCTTCTTTTTTTTATATTTCTCATAAGTATTTAACCCCTTCTTTACTCTAAATAATTTCGTAACTGTTCAGTACCTGAATAATTACAACTAAACATTTATTTCATCCAAAAAACGCTGACCATATTTCTCAAATTTCATAGCTCCCACACCGGACACATTTAACATCTCAGCCTTATCTTTCGGCATTTTTACACACATATCAATCAGTGTTTTATCACTAAATATAATATACGGCGGCAAGGACTCCTCTCTGGCAATTGTCAATCGCAAAGCTCTAAGCCGGTCAAATAGTTCATATCCGGCACTTGTAAGTGCATCTGTACTGCGTTTTTTGCTGCCTTTCTGTTTTGGAACTGCTGCCTTTTCTTCATGGATTTTCACAATAACGCGTGTTTCCGCATTTTTTAACGGAGATATGTTTCCCATCTTAAGTACACTATACTGCTCCTCTGTCTGGTATAAATAACCATCCAAAATAAGCTGATTGAGCAATAAACGCAGTTCCGCTTCCGAATACTCTTTCAATTTGCCATACGACTTGTAATGTATCGTTCCAAGTTCTTTTAATCTTGCCCTGTTTGCACCCAATACCGTTCCTAACACAATTGCCACACCATAACGGCCTTTGGTTTCCGCCACGCAGTTAATCATCCATTTAGCAGCCTCTGTCATATCCACTTCTTTATACTCTTTATGACAATTTCCACAACTATCACAGGCCTGCCGTGTTTTCTCGCCGAAATATTCCAGAATATAATTTCGCAAACAATCCGTCGTTTTACAGTATCCCTCCATAACCTGAAGTCGTTTGATATCTCTTTGCTGAATCAACTCAATGTCTTCTTCCGGAATTGCTGTAAAATCTTTGTTCTCAAGCAGAAATTTATTAATCATGATATCCTGGGCTGAAAATAGTAAGATACACTGCGACGCTTCACCATCTCTTCCCGCACGTCCGGCTTCCTGATAATAGTTTTCCATACTTTGGGGCATATTATAATGAATAACATAACGAACATTGGACTTATCAATACCCATACCAAACGCATTTGTCGCCACTATAATTGGTGCCCGGTCATAAATAAAATCATCCTGATTCTTTTTTCGAATCTCATTGTCCATTCCCGCATGATATTTGGTCACTGCGATTCCTTTTTTAAATAAAAGCTCATGCAGATTATCCACATTTTTTCGTGTTGCACAGTAAATAATCCCACTTTCGTTTGGATGTTTTTCTATGTAATCCACAACAAAATCATCTTTTTTCTTCACACTCTCAACTCTGTAATAAAGATTTGTCCGGTCAAATCCCGTAATTGTTATATTCGGATGCTCTAAACCCAAAATACACAAAATATCATTCTTTACCTCTTCGGTCGCTGTAGCTGTAAACGCACTCAAAATCGGTCTCGTTTCCAAATTTCTTACAAACTCCACGATTTTCAAATAACTCGGACGGAAATCCTGTCCCCATTGTGAGATACAATGCGCTTCATCTACAGTCACCATGGAAATCTCCACCTTGGCTGCAAACTGTAAAAATTCAAAACTCTCCAAACGTTCCGGCGCAACATATATAATTTTATATACGCCCTCCGCTGCCCTTGCCAATGCCTTCGATATCTGACTATCTGTTAAAGAAGAATTGATAAACGCAGCATGAATTCCAGCTTCATTGAGTGCTTTTACCTGATCCTGCATCAAAGAAATCAGTGGTGAAATCACAATTGTAATGCCAGGTAGTAATAACGCCGGTACCTGATAACAAATGGACTTTCCTGCTCCTGTCGGCATGATGGCAAGCACATCTTTGCCGGAGAGTATGGTATTTATGATATTTTCCTGGCCGGCGCGAAATGAATCGTAACCAAAGTAGGTCTTTAGTAGTTCTCTTGTATTCATATTCATTTATGTTCCTCTATTTTTTACTATTTGGTAATTATCCAGCACTTGAATAATTATATACTGTTTCATGACAGTTTAAACATCATCTATTTCATTATCATCCTGCATTTTTATATCCCAAATACACTCCTCAATCACCTTTACACACTCATCCACATTCTTTTTGATATCATTACCCCAAAATCGAATCACTGTCCAGCCTTGGAAAAGCAATTTTTTATTTACCTCATCGTCTCGTTCTCTATTTCTTGAAATCTTACTTATCCAAAATTCACTGTTATTGCCTTTCTCAAGCCTCGGTTTTAGAACCTCCCAGTCCTTTCCATGAAAGAATTCTCCATCGCAGAAAATTGCAATTTTATATTTGGTCAAAACAATATCCGGTTTTCCGGGTAAGCCTTTATAGTTTTTTCTGTATCGATAACCTTTGTGCCATAAGGCTTTCCGAAGTCTGATTTCTATTTTGGTATCTTTCGATTTTATATTCTGCATGTTCTTGCGACGCTGTTCTTTTGTGAGTGTATCCATAAAATATCCGTTTTCCTTATGTGTAAAGTTTATTTATCAAATCATAT
>CAYVGA010000084.1:0-9488 GCA_964449855.1 uncultured Lachnobacterium sp. | reverse complement strand
TTACGATTCGCAAACCCATGAGAAATCTGCTTCGCAGATGGGTTTGCTCACTCCTGAATAGTTACATTTGAACCTATAATTTGATTCCCGGATTCTCACTGATAATATCTGCTATCAGATCTCTTTCGTCCATAAAATATTTCACGCCTTTGATTTCCTGATAATCCTCATGCCCTTTTCCAGCCAGCACGATGATATCTCCATCCAAAGCATTTTCCATACAGTATTTAATTGCTTCTTTACGATCCGGTATTGTTACGTATGCACCATCTGCTTTGTTGACACCAACCAGAATATCGTTAATAATATCCATTGGTTCTTCATCTCTTGGATTATCCGATGTTACTACGGTCAAATCTGCCAAACGGGAAGATACTTCACCCATTTCGTAACGACGGGATTTTGCACGGTTGCCGCCACATCCAAAGAGACAAACAAGTCTGGATGGATTGTAAGCTTTGATGGTTGTCAATAAGCTTTCCAAAGACATTGCATTGTGCGCATAGTCTATCATAATGGTATAACTCTTTGTTACCGGTACAATTTCAATACGTCCTTTGACACTCACATTTCGCAAGGCATTCTTGATATCGGCTTCTTTTACACCAAACTGACGGCAGATTGCAATGGCTGTTAATGAGTTGTATACACTGAAGCTGCCCGGTACATTTACTTCCACATCAAAATCTGCCAAACCATTTACATGATATCTTATGCCTAATGCACCATGTTCTTTTAAGAGCTCTACTTCTGTTGCACGGATATCGTTCTGCTCGCCATAACCAAAGGTTTCTACTTCACAGGTATGGCCTTTCATCACACCTTCTACATGTTCGCTGTCACCATTAAAAATACCCAGCTTACATTTTTGGAATAAAAGGCTCTTGCAATACATATAGTCATCAAAATCCTTGTGTTCATTTCCACCAATGTGGTCTGGTTCAAGGTTCGTAAATACACCGATATCAAATGTAAAACCCGCTACACGATGCATCATGAGTGCCTGCGAAGAAACTTCCATAACTACAGCTTCCAGACCGGCATCCACCATCTTGCGGAACGTTTCCTGTACGATATAGGATTCCGGTGTGGTGTTTACAGATGGAATTCGTTTATCACCAATAATGGATTCAATTGTTCCAATCAAACCAGTCTTGATGCCTGCAGATTCCAAAATGGATTTTACCAGATAGGTTGTTGTAGTCTTTCCTTTTGTTCCGGTAATACCAATGGTTTTTAACTTTTCGGCCGGATAATCAAAATATGCCGCTGCCAGTTCTGCCAAAGCTACACGGGTATTTTCTACCTGAATATAAGTAAATCCATCTACCAATTCAATGTCATCGCGCTCTACTACAAATGCGGCTGCACCTTTTCCCATAATTTCCGGAATAAAGTCATGGGCATCTCTTACGGTTCCTGCGATACACACAAACAAAGCTCCCTCTTTTACCTTACGAGAGTCATATACCAACGAAGTTACTTCCGTATCCATACTTCCTGCCAACAACTTGTAATTCATTTTTTCAAAAAGCTTACTAATCTGCATACGTTTTATCTCCCCCATATTTATTTATATTCACCACTGAACACTTCGGTAGCTGGTCCAGTCATAAACACATGATTTGTTTCTTCATCCCATTCTATGGTCAAATCTCCTCCAAGAAGATGCACCAGCACTTTTCGTTCTGTTAACCCATTCAAAATACATGCAACTACTGTCGCACAGGTCCCTGTACCGCATGCCCATGTTTCTGCTGAACCCCTCTCCCACACACGCATGTATGCCTCTTCTCTGGAAACTACCTGTACAAACTCCGTATTGGTTCGTTTTGGAAAACGCTCATGGTTTTCAAACAATGGCCCATAAGTTTCTAAAGGAAAATGCTTTACGTCTTCTACAAAAACCACCGCATGTGGATTTCCCATAGAAACACAGGTCATTTCCCATTCCTTATCTCCTACCTGAATTGGTTCATTGATAACCATATCTCCTTCTGCCAAAACCGGAATCTGCTCCGGTATAAAAATTGGTTCTCCCATATCCACGCAAACCGTTGCTACTTTTCCATTTTCTATGTTCAATGTAAGATATTTCACACCTGCACCGGTCTCTACGGTTACTTCTGTTTTGTCTGTCAAACCGTGGTCATATACATATTTTCCAACACAACGAACACCGTTCCCACACATTTCCGCTTCAGAGCCGTCGGCATTATAAATGTGCATGGTAAAATCTGCAATTTCAGAAGGTCCAATGGTAATCAAGCCATCGGAGCCGATACCGAAATGATGATCGCTTACCTTAATAGACATCTCTGCCGGATTTTCTAATGTTTCTTCAAACAGATTCACGTAAATATATCCGTTTCCACATCCATGTAATTTTGTAAACTTCATTTTATTTATCCTCTTTTCCTAACTCTTTTAAAAAAGAGACTCCTATTTGGCAGTCTCTTTTCATCTATCTAAGTCTTTTCCAACCGATATCCATTCGTAACTCTTACGTCCAAAACAGCAACTACTCTTGATTGTCCTTACTTGTTCTATCTTTCACTTATGTAACGACTATTGAAATACACCTAATTGTAAAAGTACAGATACCGCTAATCCTAGCATATTCAACACAGTAAGTACGATAATTGCGATGGTACATTTATAAATAGCCCCTGATTTTTCTACCGTTGTCTGGTTGCTGCTCTTCATGCTCTCCATCTTTTCGTCCATACTCTTGAACAAATCTGCAATATTTCGATAACATTTTACATTTTCAGAGTGTACTTTTTCCGATAATTCACCCTTAATGGTATCAAGCTGTTCCGTGATAGCTGCCAAGGTTTCCCTTAACTCCGCAAGCTGCTCTACAGTTAATTTTTGACCATTCTCTAAATCTGTGCCAATGGACGTACCGATTTCATCCATTTTGGCAGCTACTTTTTCGATTAAATTGTCAATCTGCTTTGCAACTTCTGCTGTAATACCGTCAGCTTTTCTCTGGCGTTCCGCTAAAATATGTTCCAGTTCCTGTGCCTTAACTTCTCTTTCGTCTACAATGTTCTGAAGTTCAATTGCTTTGGATTCTTTTGATAGTAATAATTCCTGAAGCTGTTGTGCTTTTTCACGAAACTCATCAATCTGACTTAATAAATAATCTTCTTTTTCCACGTCTGTCTTTGTCCTTTCACGTCTAACGGTACGGTCTACAATTTCTACTGCTTGAATCTCCGGTATTTCTTCATCTAAGCTTTTTTCTTCAAATGACACTGGATTCGAAATCGTCGAATTCTTTACCCATTCATCTGCCTTTGGCCGTTCCGCTGGCTTTACGCTGATCGGTGCATTGTTCACAGATGTCTTTCTCTGTGCTGTTGGCTTTTGTGTACCTAGTATCTGCTTTGCAATATGGTTGAACAAGCCAGCCATCGTGTTCCCTCCTTATAATATGTAATTATTCATAACTATTACAGCAATTGTTTGTCCTATATGAAACAATTATATTAATTTTAACATTTTCATATGGACTTTTCAAGTAGGATTAAATGGGAAACATCTCCGCGATAAACGAGACGCTTCTGCACAATAAACGAGAAACTTCTACACAATAAACGAGAACTCGAAAAGCTTCGCTTTTCTCAGGCTCGCGTTGCTCGCCAAATGAAACGAGAAACTTCTACACAATAAACGAGAACTCGAAAAGCTTCGCTTTTCTCATGCTCGCGTTGCTCGCCAAATAAGAAAAAGAGAACTCCCCATGCAAATAAATTTGCATGGGGAGTTCTCTTTTTCTTATTTTTCTCGTTTATCGCGGCTATTTCTGTAATGGATATTTTGCTGTTAATTCGTCTACGATGACACGTGCTTTTTCAATTGCACTTTCGCCTTCTTTGATTAACATTGCAATTGCTTCTGCAATTTTATCCATATCTTCTGTATTCATACCACGGGATGTAACTGCTGGTGTACCAAGACGTAAACCACTGGTTACAAATGGTGATTTTGGATCGTTTGGAATGGTGTTCTTATTGCATGTGATATGAGCAGCATCCAATAATTTTTCCATTGCTTTTCCTGTTAATTCATATGGTGTCAAATCAACAAGCATGAGGTGGTTGTCTGTACCGTTGGATACAATCTTGATATCTCTTTCCATAAGGCCTTTGCAAAGAGCCTGTGCATTGTCAATAACACCCTGCTGGTATTTTTTGAATGCTGGATCTAATGCTTCTTTGAAACATACTGCTTTTGCAGCGATTACGTGCATAAGTGGTCCACCCTGAATACCTGGGAATACTGCTTTGTTAAAGTTAAATTTGTCAGCTACTTCCTGACTTGCCATAATCATACCACCACGTGGTCCACGAAGTGTTTTATGTGTAGTTGTTGTTACAACGTCAGCATATGGAATTGGGCTTGGATGAAGTCCTGTTGCTACAAGACCAGCGATGTGTGCAATATCTACCATGAGCAGTGCACCACAAGCATCTGCAATTTCACGGAATTTCTTGAAATCGATGGTTCTTGCATAAGCAGAAGCACCTGCGATAATCATTTTTGGTTTACATTCCATTGCAATTTCCATTACTTTGTCATAATCAATGAAACCTTCGTCATTTACACCATAAGGCACGATGTTAAAATATGTACCGGAGAAGTTCGCTGGTGAACCATGTGATAAGTGTCCGCCATGATCTAAGTTCATACCCATAACGGTATCTCCCGGCTGTAACATAGCAAACTGTACTGCCATATTTGCCTGTGCACCAGAGTGTGGCTGTACGTTTACATATTCACAGCCGAACAATTCTTTTGCACGTTCTCTTGCCAAGTCTTCTACTACGTCTACACAGTCACATCCGCCATAATATCTTTTTCCCGGATATCCTTCTGCATATTTGTTTGTCATAACAGTTCCCATTGCCTGCATAACTGCCGGGCTAACCCAGTTTTCAGATGCGATGAGTTCGATATGACTGTTCTGTCTATCAAATTCATTGTCAATCGCTGTAGCTACTTCCATATCTACTGCTCTTAAAGCTTCCATATTGTTCATAAAACAAATCTCCTTTATAACGCTTTCTCTTTTTATAATACCTAAGGGGGTACAAAAAATATAATGCCATTATATCGGAGAAGTTTATGTTCTGCAATTATAAAATGCTTGGTTTGCTATCACAATTTCTTATAATATTTATAACCTTTGTTCTGAATTTATTACCATTACCTTTACATAGTTCTCCTTTTTGTCGCGCATCAGTTCTAACCCTTGCTCCAATTTATCCAAAGAAAACCTATGTGTAATAAATTCTTCCGGTGAAATTCCAACTCTAACAAAATTTCTTTCTGCCACATCTCATCCGCCACAATCAAAATTCCATCTATCTGTGGATGATGCAGCAGGGTTTCAAAAGAATACGTAAGTATCATTTTTTCTCTTATTTTTAAATATTGTTTTGGCACAGCAGCTTTTACGATGTGGAAAGAATCAATATTCGCTTTTTCTAATGCCTGTACTTCTTGCTCCAAATGTCCGAAATCGGCACACATCATGGAGGCGGTTAATTGAAAATATTCAAAATATGTTTCACTATGTAACATCATTTCTGAAAATTACATTTTACACATGATGTTCCGCCCTTGGAATTCATGTTCTTAATTAGAATCAACTCCTGTTCGGAGAAGTTTCCAATTAAAATAAAAAACCTGCATAATCTTTTAAAATATACACAAAAATAAAACCCATTATTGAGAGTTCAATTTTGAACTTCAATAATGGGTATACCCTATATTTTTATCCTATCAGCACCGTTTTCCCTTCAAAAGCAAATCCATACTTTCGAATCCTCTCCTTATACACACCTCTTGCGATAAGCTCGGCTTCATACTGCTTATCCTCAATCTGCTTTAATGCTACAGCAACAGTGTCTTCCAACGCATTTTCTTTCTTTTTGTTATGCACTTTAAATTCAAAAATAAAGGAATCTTTTTGTTTATCTTTTGCCTCTAACATCACATCATATCTTCCAAACCCACTTTCACGATTTGAAGAGATGATATATTCCTTTCCCAACTCTACAATCAATCCCAAAACAAATCCATGATAAAAACGCTCTGTTTCTTCACCAAAAATACTGTTTCCAGTATCAAAATAACTAAATGTACGGAATGCAACACGATTCATATATGCATTCATGGCTTCCAAATCATCACACAGCAACGCTTTTATAAACTCATTGTAATCACCTGCTGTTTTTTTGAACCAACCTTTGACCATGTTTTGGAACATTTGGTGCACTTCACGATTTGTCAAATTCAAATCATACAGAACCTCTCGTCCATCTATAAGTTCCGCTCTTTCACGACTTAAAACCTTTAAATAACCACTGGCAAGCAACAGACTCCATATCGCTTCTTCGTTATCATCCAATTGGTTATACACAATTTGTTCATCAATCGCACAACGAATGGTGCCACCTTCGAGCAACGTTTCAAATGTCGTTTTGATTGCTTTATTTCCTTCGCGAATTAATTTTCCGACAAGACTATTGGAACTGGTATTCGCCCAATACGTTTCTAATTTTCTCTTAGACAAAAAATTCAGTATTGACCATGGATTATAAATATCTTGATAATCACCAAATGTAAATCCGTCATACCAATACTTTACATCTTCAAATCCGTTTTCTAAAATATACTCTTCCAAAGCAACAACTACTTCATGCTCCGTAAAGCCAAAACTTGTTGCATACTTATTCGATGTCGTAGTTACCACTTCTAAATTATTTAAATCTGAAAAAATAGACTCTTTACTCACCCTGGTAATTCCTGTCATCACAGCTCTTTCCATATATGGATTGGTTTTAAATGTAGAATTAAACAAGCTTCTTGTAAAAGATACCAATTCATTCCAAAATCCATATACATAGGCTTCCTGCATAGGCGTATCGTACTCATCCAACAGAATAATCACTTTTTTCCCATAGTAACGATATAGAAAATTCGACAACTGATGTAATGCCGAAGTTGCCACGCTGTCACGCATATCCATAGAAATTCGGTCAAAATATTCTCTGTCCTTATCCGTCAAAACCTCGCTGTCTCTCAAAAAAGAATATTCTACATAAAGGTTTGTCAGTATTTCACAGATACTTTCTCTTGCCGTTGTATAACTATCTGCTTTTACTCTTGCAAAAGAAAGACTGATTACAGGATATGTTCCTTGAAGCTGACGGTATTTTTCCTCATTCCAAATAGAAAGCCCCTCAAATAATACTCCTTTATTCGCATATTTATTGGAAAAAAAGTAGTCCAGCATATTCAAATTTAGTGTTTTCCCAAAACGACGCGGACGAGAAATTAGAGTTACACTGTCTCCACTTTCCCACCATTCCTTTATAAAATGCGTCTTATCAATGTAAAAATAATTATTCTCTATAATCTGAGCGAAATCCTGTATTCCGATTCCAACTGTTCTTGCCATTCTTATTTTCCTTTCCCACAGCAATACTTATACTTCTTACCAGAGCCACATGGACATAATGCATTCGGATTTCTTTTTCTTTCCACCGTAAATTCTACAATCCCCTGATTCAATTCCATCCAGGTATGTCCGTTATACTCCCATTTCCTCGTTCTATTTGTAATCTTTTTCAACATCTGTGCTGCTTTTTCAAACTGTTTCCGTCTGTGAAAAGGACATCCCAAATCAGAGAGAATTTCAAACAATTCTTCATCATCCTGATTCATACGGATAGCTTCCTGTATCAAATAAAATGCCAACGATGCGTGTGGATAATCGAGATTTGCTTCTTTCATAATATATTCCAAAAAGAAAACGGTATTCTCATCTATTTCCTGCATTTCATTTCTTCCAAATGCCAGAAATTCTTCTGAATCTTCCGGAAGATATCGGTCTATTTTTTCCTGTTCTTTTCGGACTTCCATGTAGACATTCTCTTCCTGCAAACGTGCATCTATCAAATACCCATTACAGAATCTCAAAAGTGCATCACTTGTTGCAAGGTCTATCATTTTTTCGTGTAATTCTGTCTCGGAAAAATCCGTCAAACCATATTTTTGACAAATAAATTGCAAATCCTCGACCGATATGACACCATACAAAAAGATACATGCCTGGCAGATTTCCTCAAACAATTGCCCCTGTGCTACATATTCTCGCACAGAATCCGTCATCAGTTTCTGATATTGTTCCTGCACGTCCAGCGGAATATGATAAAAATTATAATATGGCAGAAATCCACCATACGTAGATAAGAACAAGGATTCTTCAATCAGACCTTCGGATATAAAAATCCCCTTTTCTTCGATCGCTTTATCAAAAAGTTCCAATTCATCTTTCGTTGCATTTAATATATGGTTCAACATATGCTGCTCTTCCAGTAACTGTTTCACCAGCCACTCTGCCAGTCTTTGCTTATTGTACTTACTATATCCGGATAATCTATGTACTTTTGCAATCTCTACTAGATTTTCTTTCAAAAACTGTAGATATACATCCTCTAAACTTTCAACCTCACCATATGTATGACGCACATACTGTTCTTCTTCCGCAACTCCATTAAGTATATCATTAAATTCATCGTCCCACTCTGGTGCAAACTCATCGTCATCTTCATTATCTAAAAAAGCAAAGAAATCGTTCTCTATATCATCTGTAAATCCATCCAATTCCAAATCATCATATTCGTCGTCATCATCCTCATCAAATAATCCCATTAATTCCTCAAGAGGTTCTGCTATTGGAATCACCCATGAACGAAATTCTTCGTTCACAGCTTTCATATCGAACGCTTCGGCATCCTCCTCGCAATCATAAAAGCCCCAAATACCGCCACAATCCTCTATCATGTTTGACCCTTTGGATTTTAGGACCGTCGGATAACGGTAATCATATTCTACGATTTTCTCAATCTTAATCATATGTTCCCAATTATCCCCAAAATCATAGGTATAGACAATTTCGCCTCCCACCTTCATCCACGAATCGATACACTCTTCTGCATTATCCTCTTCTTCCATAACCGGTGCACCCGTAATACGCATGCCCCAATCTTTTATAAAAAACTCATACAAATGCGAATGGGTCCACCCAAATATTTTTTCTATAATATCGTCCAAATCACAAAATGCGATATGTTCCGGTACAATGATACGTCTCCAGATTGGTGGTTTACTTCCTCTGATTGTAATTTTTAACTGATATCCAATTGCCATATCTATCCCTCAATACTTTCGTGCTAAATATAATTATCTATAGTATAAAATATTTTCTTATATCAAGCAATCAAATCTTACTATTTTCCTAATAACGATAAATGAGCAAATTTGAAAAATTGCATAAAACTACTGTAAATTTGTTGTTCACGTAAAAATGAAATAAACTTTTAAAACAAAAAACAGCAGAAAATAGAAAAAAATAAGACAATTTTGCAATAAAAAGGATGTTTTTGTGTCATGAAGAGGATTTTTTT
>CAYVGA010000083.1:0-9749 GCA_964449855.1 uncultured Lachnobacterium sp. | reverse complement strand
AGAACACCCACAAGCGACAACTTGTGGGTGTTCTGTTTTCCTAAAATCATTAGAATAAAATCCATTGAATAGTTTTCGAAAAAATGGTATAATTCATTTATTAATGTACATTATTTGGAGGATGCATGAAGTATAGCTTTTCTGACATAAAAGATGGCAGTTCTATCATCATTATGATACACAATGGATCTGTTCATTCGAAATTGCAAGGTAATATCATCAACTTAATACGGGATGACATTGCAATCATTTCTTTAGATACCCCAACCACCCATATTTTGAAGTTTGATCATATGGAGCTGGAATTTATCTATATTGCAGAAGATGGTATCCCTTACATTTGGAGGAAAGCCAAAATTGTACATTTTAAAAACAATTATGTCCTTCAAATCAAAGGCGATGGTACTAAGTATAATCGCCGTATGACTTATCGTGTAACGATTTCCCAAACTGCACAGTTACGGAAATCCGACGACAGCATTTGTGAAGCCTTAGTAAGAGATATCAGTTTGACCGGATTTTCTATTATGGACAAACAGAAAGAGCTCCATCTTTGCTTAGAGGATGGTGTTACTATTTTCTTCGAGGATTTGGGTCATACCATTGATTTGTATGGTTCCGTCATTCGTATGGAAGAAACACAAGATTGTACTATATATGGTTTTACGATTCGTCGCTCCTGTCGTGATTTACCTTCCTATATTACGACAAAATTAGGAAACCGACGAAGCACTATACCACCATCATACATAATATAAATAAAAAGAGGGAACATTGTGAAACAGGAATTTTCAAAAATTGCAGCCGGCAGCCGTATTCTTTTAAATTTAAGCAGCGGAAACAAAAGCATGGAAATGGGTGCAACCATTACAAGACATTTAAAAACTAATATTGCATTAATTACCTTGGATAATAGCACAGGACAGATTTTAAAATTTGATAATATTTCAATTAGTGTTATTTATACCAACGTGGATGGCATCCCTTATATGTGGCCAAATTCCACTATTGTTTATTATCATGGACAGTACCTGTTACAAGTACGTCCGGAAGGTGGACATCGTCACAATCGACGCAGCAGTTTTCGTGTAGGTGTATCACATTATGCAAAACTCCGTGTTATTGGAGATTCAGAATATGAAGTCATTGTTCGTGATATTAGTCTTACGGGATTTTCTGTTACTGACCGTACCGGTCTTTTAAATATTACTACCGGTACACGCGTTGTATTACGCTATGAAGATATCGGCTACGAATTAGAATTAGAAGGAAACCTCGTCCGTATTGTAGAAGAAAATAATTATATTATCTATGGATTTGTTATTACAAAGTCCTGTCGTGATTTATCTTCTTATATGAGTTTGAAGCAAAAACAAAAGCGCAACCAATAAAATAAGACCACTCAAAAGAGTGGTCTTATTTTTTATTTTGTGATAGTTTTGAAAGTTAGCATAACCTTAAACAAATCTCCATCAATTTCTAATTTCATGCTCCCTTTCATCAATTCAGTTAAACTCTGTGCAATGGACAAGCCTAATCCACTGCCTTCTGTATTTCTGGAACTATCTCCTCTTACAAAACGTTCCATCAGTTCATCACTTGGAATATTGAGTGCTGCCTTTGAAATATTTTTAAATGTAATCTTTACTTCATGTCCTGTCTGAACCAAAGATATATATACTCTGGTTCCGGGAAGTGAATACTTGCAGGTATTGTTCAAAAGATTATCCAATACCCTCCACATGTGTCTGCCGTCTGCTGAAACAATCACCGGATGTTCTGGTTTCTGCAACACTACCTCTAATTGATTTGCAGCTAATTTGTCTTCAAATTCTCCTATCAACTGTGTAAGAAGTACTTCCACGTCACAATCTTCCATATGTACCGTCAGATTTCCTGTAGATGCTTTGGATGCTTCCATAAGGTCTTCAATTAGTTTTTTTAATCTTGCGGATTGACGATCCAACACTTCTATATATTCTTTTACGGTTTCATTTGGAATTTCTTCTTTTTTTATTAAATCCACATAGTTAATAATGGATGTTAATGGTGTCTTAATATCATGGGAAACATTTGTAATCAGTTCCGTCTTAAAACGCTCGCTCTTCATGCGGTCTTCTACTGCAAGTGCAATACCATCACTCATCTTGTTGATGTTTTCCCCATGCTTTTTAAATTCCCAAAACATTCTTTTGGTATCAATCGGCTGTGATAAATCTCCTGCTGCAATACGTCTGCTTCCATCCTGTAATCTCTGCATCTGTATGAAAACTGCAAGGAAAAGGGGTATTTCAATTATTTTGGCAAAAAAGAACAGCAACAAATAAACATCCATCTCCCACCAGCAAATTACAATTGCCATAAATTCAATAAAACTGATTACAAGCATCAGTACCAATCCTTTTATAAAAAGAGGGGTATTTTCTCTTGCCAGATTCCATATTGCCTTAAATGGTAATGTGATTTTTTGCCAAATCCACTTCAATATTTTCCATCCATAATGAATTTCACTGTTTTGAATAAAAGTTTTGGTTTTTAATCGCGTAATGATATTCTGCAGCCAGATGACTACCAGAAAAACCGCTGCAAATGCTGTTGCCATACAAAGAATCAGCCATATGTCAAATGGCATAATACTATATCCATTAAAAGTTCCTTCCAAAATATCATTTGCAAATACCCATAAAGGAATCTCTGGCAATACGATACAAGCTGTAAATATCCCCACTGGTATCCTTTGTGTAAATCCAATGCTTTCTTCCTTATCATTTGCAGAATAAATCAGTAATACAAAACTCAGAATGAATAAGATAATACTAAAAACCAATATTTCCTGATAAACAAATTTGTTTGCATAAAAATCATCGCAGATGGTTTTCCATTCATAAAACAGATCATCCGATACACGCTCTACATGGGACAAGTCATCTACCTTAATGCAGATTGTATACATCTGTACATCTCTATCCGGATAATAGGCAATCGTATTATAATTTTCATAATAAATTCCCGTATAAATATAAGGCTGGATACTGCTGCTTTCCGTAACAATGGAAATTTCTTTTCCCTGTGCATTTCCATTCTGGCTGATATTCAATCTCACACCATTGATTTCTACCCAATCCCATTCCTTATAATTCGATGTATCCAGCGTGATATGATAAAAACTATTATAGTAAGCCTTCCTACCGTCTATTGTATTTTTTATTTTATAATCATAATAACTTCCATCATAGCTCACAAAGATATAATCTGCTAAAAAGTAGGTAGAAATTTCTTCCGCCTTGTAATAGAACAGCCCTGACTCTGCATCATATAAATATCCGGTAATTGGCGTCTCTATGGTATAGGTATCATCATCCTCTATAATCGGTACAATGCGAAGTGCATCAAGAGCAGAATTTATATTGTAATTCATATACGCATTGTCCAGAATTTCTATCTGATAGTCCCATTCTGAAACATCTTTCAAATTCGTAAATAATACCGTCTCTTCTTCCTCTGCTGTCTCTCCTTCTTTTACATTGTAAGTACTTTGAGTAACTGAACACCCAAAATTCTTATTTTCTAAGAATTCCTCCAGCTTTTCCATATCGCTTAAGTGGTCATAGATATATGCCGCATAATTCTCTGCAATCTCATGTTTTCCATTTTCATACATTTCTTCTTTTGACGAAAAGGTGACTATTCCTGCAAGACATACACCTGATGTCGTTCCTGCCACCAATGTAACGGAACACACTATACAGGCAAGGAAACGCACCCAGAAATTTTGTACATATGTTTTCATTCTCAATCTCCTTCCATCTTATAGCCACGGCCCCATACAACTTTGAGATAACGTGGTTCCTGTGGATTATACTCTATCTTTTCTCTTAAATGACGAATATGTACTGCAACCGTATTTTCTGTACCAAACGGATTATCTTTCCATACTTTTTCGTAAATTTCATTTGGTGAGAATACCTGACCCGGATGTTCCATCAAAAGCTTTAAAATGTCATATTCTGTTCTGGTCAAATTTACTTTTTCTCCATCTAAAGTGACTTCCTTTGCTTTGTCATCCAGTTCAATACCTCCCATGCGTGTCGCGGCTGTTGTAGTATTGCCGCCGCCAAGAAGCATATAACGACGCAACTGGGATTTTACCCTTGCCTGAAGTTCTACCGGATTAAATGGTTTTGTCACATAATCATCCGCGCCAACGGTAAGACCTAAGACTTTGTCAGTATCCTCACTCTTTGCCGTTAAAAGAATGACCGGTACATTTGAAATTTCACGAATTTTTACCATGGCCTGGATGCCATCCATAACAGGCATCATAATATCCATGAGAACTAAATGAATCTCATTATTTCCAACAATATCTATCGCTTCTTTTCCATTAAAAGCTTCGATTACGTGATATCCTTCACTGGTCAAATAAATACGTAAAGCAGATACAATATCTTTTTCATCATCACATACTAATACGTTGTACATCGTTTCCTCCCGAGAGTCGTTTTTTCACATTTTCATATTTTTATATTTTTGATACTAAGAAAAAACGCTACAATAAAATCATGATTTATCATGACTCTATTGTAGCGAATGAATAATTAATATCCAAGTCCCTAATTCCTTAAGAATTTATGAAGTTATAGATAACTCTAAGGCAATACTTCTTCCGGATCTATCGGTACTCCATCTTTCAATAACTGGAAGTAGACATTGCTGCCTTCTACGGCATAATATTTGGTCGGTTCACTGATATATCCAATGACCTGTCCGGATTCTACCATTTCACCAACCTCGAAGTTCAACTCCTTCAACTGTCCGTAGATTGCGGTATAACCGTCTCCGAGATCCTGTGTCACGGTACAACCGGTTACTTCATTTGTTTCAATATTGGTGATTTTTCCTTTTGCAATGAAATATACTTTGTCATTTACATTTCCGGAAAGAACCATTGCAGGATTATACTGATATTGCTGCAATGTAGGGAAGAAAATCGTAGATTCCATGCTGTAATCCAATAAAATACTACCCTCAATCGGCCAAACAACTCCCTTTTCCGGATTGAATGATAATTTTTCTTCTACAATCGTTCCAACCTGTGTTTCATCGGCAGTTTTTACCTCAACCGTCTGCTGATTTTCCACATTCTCTTGATTTGCTAAATCCTGATCTGCAAGTGGTTCATTGATATCTTGTTTTGTCTCATCCATATCTGCTTCTAACTCTGCATCTGCAATCTGATTAGAAGGAACTTCCGGCAATTCTATTGTTTCATCTGTATTGTCATTTTCATCTGCCTCTAATTGCTGTTGTTCCTGTACAAGCTGCTGTTGTTTTGCCAATTCCGCATTACGTTTTTCTGTCTGATTGGTTACGTACATACTCGAAAAGCCCACTGCACCGACCAGCACACATGCAAGTGCAACCATGTATTGATATTTCTTCATATGGCACATCCTCCGTCTCAAATTTATTTGATAACAGTATTTGCACCCTATGATTTTTTATTCAAAAATTGATGAGAAACTCACAAATCACATATGTTTTCCGATAATATTGCTTAATTTCGCAAACTGTTCCAAAGATAAGGCTTCACCACGTACTGTTGCAGGAACACCCAGTTCTTCGATACATTGCTGAATCACTTCTTTGCTCAGATTTAATCCCGGAAAATTGTTCAGCCCGTTTGCTAATGTTTTACGTCTCTGATTAAATGATGCACGAATAATCTGAAACATCAGGTTCTCATCTTTTACATTTACCGGTGG
This sequence comes from uncultured Lachnobacterium sp., assembly GCA_964449855.1. Lineage (GTDB taxonomy): Bacteria > Bacillota > Clostridia > Lachnospirales > Lachnospiraceae > Roseburia. Next base: position 3,984 of record CAYVGA010000083.1, on the reverse strand, counting down.
CTGTTCGTGTCTGGTCAGACGGATAACGGCACTTCCTACTTTTGGCTGAGGCATAAAGCAGCTTGGCGGTACATTTACCACGATTTCCGGATGTGCATAATACTGCACTGCCAAAGAAAGTGCACCATATTCTTTGCTTCCCGGACCTTCCTGCATACGGTCTGCCACTTCCTTTTGTACCATAATTGTAATACTGTCAATTGGTACATGACTTTCAAAAAGCCCCATAATAATTGGTGTTGTAATATAATACGGAAGATTCGCAACAACTTTAATCGGTTTTCCGGCATTTTTTTCCTCTGCCAGTGCCTTGATATCCAGCTTTAAAATATCTTCGTTGATGACTTCTACATTATCATATGCACTTAAAGTATCTGCTAAAATTGGAATCAGATTTTTGTCGATTTCAACAGCAACGACTTCTCTGGCGTTTTCACAGAGATACTGTGTCATTGTTCCGATACCCGGTCCGATTTCCAAGACAAAATCTTCTTTTGTGATTTCTGCTGCCTCAATGATTTCTTCTAAAATGCCTGTATGAATTAAAAAGTTCTGACCAAATTTTTTCTGAAAATTAAATCCATATTTTTGTAAAACTGCTATGGTATTCTTTGGATTTCCAAGTGTTGCCATACTTTCCTCTTTTCTTTCTATACGCTTGCTATTTTCGTATTTTTTCGCAATTTTCTATTTGAATAGTTACACAAGATTATTTCACTCTTGCAAATACAGCTCTGGCATTTGCTTCTGTGATACGTTCTACTTCTTCCGGTGAAACACCCTTGATTTCTGCAATTTTGTCTCTCACATAAGTCAGATACAGGGAATTATTTCGTTTGCCGCGATATGGCTCCGGTGCCATATATGGACAATCTGTTTCCAATACAATACGTTCCAATGGAATCGCTTCTACTACTTCCACTAATTTCTTTGCATTTTTAAATGTGATAACACCACCGATGCCAATATAGTATCCCATTTTTACAAATTCCAATGCCATTTCTTTGGAATAGGAAAAACAGTGGATGATACCTTTGAGTTCTTCTGCATGGTGTTCTTTCATTACCTGCATCGTATCTGCTGCAGCATCACGGGAATGTACGATGATTGGAAGATTAGTTTCTCTTGCCAGTTCCATCTGACGGCCAAACCAGTATCTTTGTTTTTCCTGCACTTCCGGTTCTTTGTCCCAGTAGTAGTCCAGACCGATTTCGCCGATGGCTACGGTTTTTTCCCAATTGGTCTGTTCTCGCATCCAGTCCATGAATGTCTCATCTAATTCTTCTATCTCACTCGGATGTACACCTACTGCTGCATATACATGGTCATATTCCCTAGCAAGACGAATGGTGTCTCGCGTAGATTCTACGGAGGCACCACTATTAATTACAACCCCAACGCCTTCTTCGGGAAGGCGTCGGAGCAATTCATCTCTATCCTCGTTAAAACGATCGTCGTCATAATGAGCGTGTGTTTCAAAAATCATTACATCTGCTCCTCTAAAAGCTCAAGTTCTTTGATATTGATACAGGTTGGAATGGTATGATTTCTTACGGCATCCTTACATTCCTCAAAATCCATCCACATGGCAGATTCAATTTCTTCTATCTGCAAACGAAGTTCTTCTACCTCAATATCTTTCCACAATAAGAATACTTTGGATATCTGGTTATCCACATATGGAATCCCGTGAAATTCGTTTTCTGTGAATACGCGGTGAAGACCACATTCGATTAGTTCTTCTTTTTGAATAAGAAGTCCTAATTCTTCCTGTAATTCACGAAGTCCGGATTCTGCAAACTCGTCTCCGGCAGGAATGTGTCCGGCACTGGAAATGTCGTAACATCCCGGAAATGAGTCTTTATTTTTGGAACGTTTTTGCAGTAAAATCTGAGTTTTTTTGTCACGTTTTCTTACGATCCAGATGTGGGTCGTACGGTGTCTTACACCGGTTCTGTGTGCAATGGAACGCTCAATGGTCTCCCCTGTCGGTATTCCATTTTCATCTACAATATCTATGATTTCCATCTTATGCGATCTCCGCTCCACTTGGCATTGGTTTTTCAGGTGTCATAAGTGCAAGATTGCCTTCTGCATCTTCTGCACAAAGGAGCATACCTTCTGACATAACGCCTGCAAGTTTGGCTGGTTTAAGGTTTACTAATACCATCACTTTTTTACCAACCATTTCTTCCGGTGTGTAATCTTTACGGATACCGGATACAATCTGTCGAATCTGGCTGCCTACTTTTACCTGTGAACAAAGAAGTTTCTTTGATTTTGGAACAGCTTCACAAGCGATGATTTCGCCTACCTGGAACTGCATCTTCATAAAATCATCATAAGTGATTTCTTCTTTTGCTTCGATGTCGATGACTGGTTCTTCTGCTTTTTCTTCTGCCTGTGTTTCACCATTTAAGCGAGCCATCTCTGCTTCGTATTCTGCTTTCTGAGCAGCCTGAATTGCTTCTACTTTTGGAAGCACTTCTTTTGCATCCAAACGAGCAAAAAGAATTTCCGGTTTTTCTGTTACTTTTTTGCCACTTTCGTATAAACCGAATTTATCCAAATCTTCTAAGCTGCGAAGCTCTGTGTTAAGCTGTGCAACAATTTTTTCTGCTGTGCTTGGTAAGAAGCTGTGAAGTAAGCTTGCACCAATGGTAATTGCTTCTGTTAAGTTGTAAAGCACTTCTGCAAGTCTGTCCTGCTGTGCTTCGTCTTTTGCAAGTGCCCAAGGCATGGTTTCGTCAATGTATTTGTTGCAGCGACGGAATACGGTAAATACTTCGGAAATGGCATCTGCAACACGAAGTTTGTCCATTTTATCCTGTACTTTTGCCTGTGCACCGGTTACAACGGCTTTGAGGTCTGCGTCTACTTCATCGGTTACACCGGTAGAACGTACGACTCCGCCAAAATATTTGTTACTCATGGAAATGGTTCTGTTTACCAAGTTTCCAAGAATGTTTGCAAGGTCTGAGTTAAATCTTTCGATAACCAAATCCCATGTGATGATACCATCGTTTTCGAATGGCATTTCGTGAAGTACGAAATAACGGGTCGCATCTACGCCAAATAAATCTACCATATCGTCTGCATAGATTACGTTTCCTTTGGATTTACTCATCTTGTCGCCGCCCTGAAGTAACCACGGATGGCCAAATACCTGTTTTGGAAGTGGTAAATCAAGTGCCATTAAGAAAATTGGCCAATAAATGGTATGGAAACGAACGATATCTTTTCCGATTAAGTGTAAATCAGCCGGCCAGTTCTTTGCAAACATTTCGTTTGAACCATCCGGGTCATAACCGATTTTGGTAATGTAGTTTGTAAGAGCGTCAAGCCATACATATACAACATGTTTTGGATCGAAATCTACTGGTACACCCCATGTAAAGGAAGTACGGGATACGCACAAATCCTGTAAGCCCGGAAGCAAGAAGTTGTTCATCATTTCGTTCTTACGGCTTACCGGCTGAATGAATTCCGGATGTGTATTAATATGCTCAATTAACTGATCTGCATACTTGCTCATTTTGAAGAAATATGCTTCTTCTTTTGCAGGCTTTACATCACGGCCACAGTCCGGGCATTTGCCATCTACGAGCTGTGATTCTGTCCAGAAAGATTCACACGGTGTACAGTACATACCTTCGTATGCACCTTTGTAAATATCACCTTTGTCATATAATTTTTTGAAAATTTTCTTTACACATGCTTCGTGGTCATCATCCGTGGTACGAACGAAACTGTCGTAAGAAGAATCTACTAAATCCCAAATATTTTTTACAACGCCTGCAACTTCATCAACAAAAGCCTGTGGTTCAATGCCCATAGCTTCTGCTTTTTCCTGAATTTTCTGACCATGTTCGTCTGTTCCTGTCTGGAACCAAACATCATAGCCTTCGGCTCTTTTATATCTGGCAATCGCATCTGCTAAGATAATTTCATACGTATTACCAATGTGCGGTTTGCCGGATGTAT
>CAYVGA010000082.1:0-9822 GCA_964449855.1 uncultured Lachnobacterium sp. | reverse complement strand
TCCATGCATTTAAAAATAAGTTACTGCTGCCGGTTAATCCTAATCCAAAAAAGACTCCAAACATAAGCAGCATGCCCATAAAAATTTGTATTTTATGCTGTATTTTTTTCATAATCCGTTTTCCATCGGAAAGCTGTGGAATTTGTCCCTCAAATAGAGCACTACATTCCGGACAATTTTTCAGATGTTCTTCTACCGCGACGGCACTATCTTTGCTGGCAACACCATCCTGCACCAATGGCATCAAATCCATACAAATATCACAGGTAAGTTTAGTCATGATAAAATCCCTCCTTTTCCAAATATTTTTTGATTTTTGTTTTCATACGAAAGAAAATAACTCTTGCTGAGTTTTCCGATATTTGGAATTTTGCTGCAATTTCAAAATAGGAATAACCTTCTAATCGCATTTGAAAAATGTTTTTGCTCAATTCCGATTCATCTTCAAGCAATGATTGAATCAATTGTTCCAAATCACTAGGAAAGTCAGATATTTGTATGCCAACAAAATTGGAATCGTATAATTCATGAATACTTTCTATTTGCGGTTGATGTGTTTTATTTCGAAGATATGCATACCATCGATGTCTTGCAATAGAAAACAGCCATGTTTTTATATCTGAGTCACCACGAAAACTTGCTATGGATTTTACCACCTCTAAAAAGACTTCCGAGGTTAAGTCTTCTGAAAGGGAAGCATCATGGCACAAACTGTATAAGTATATATAGACATCTTTATAGTAGCTTTCAAATAATTCTACTAATAATTTTTTCATGTTGCTCCTCCTTTCATAGTATTAGTGCGATAAATGTGGTGTTTTGTTACAAATGAATTTTAATTGATAAAAAAAGAAACATCAAGACAATGCATCTGTTTTACAAAAGTGCAGCCTGTGTTACAATATAATGAGAAATCTGCTTCGCAGATGGGTTTGCTCACTCTTGAATCACTTTCTTACACTCAAAACAGCAAGTATTTTGAGCTGTACTGAACAGTTACAATATTTTCTTTAAAAGTGTTACGCAGACAAATATGGAAAATATTGTTATATGATAGATTTTCACATTCTACACAACGAACAGGACAGAAAAGAGTGTGTAAACGATACGTACTTGAAAGCTTGGAAAGCAATTCCACCGCAGTATCCAAACAAATTGCCGGCGTTTCTTGGCAAAATTACACGTAATCTTGCATTGAACCGATACCGCTATTCTGTCAGAAAAAAGCGTGGTTACGGACAGACTTCACTTGTACTTGATGAATTACAGGAATGTATTCCTGCTTCAAATAGCACAGAAGATGCAATAGAAGAAAAAGTGCTAGTGGACGTGCTGAATCGTTTTTTACATAGTTTACCTATAGAAAAGCGAATGTTGTTTTTAAGACGATATTGGTACATGAGTTCCATCCAAGAAATTGCGAAAGATTATGAAATCAGTGAAGGTAAAGTGAAAATGACTTTACTCCGTATCAGAAACAAGTTAAAGCAGGTTTTGGAGAAAGAAGGTATTGTATTATGAAGAATGAAAGATTATTGGATGCACTTGGAAAGATAGACGAAGAACTGATTGCAGAGGCAGCACCGGGAAATAAACCGCTAAAGAAAAAAGCAAATCGTAAGACATGGATAAAATGGGGAGCAATGGCAGCCTGTGTATGTTTGATTATTGGAGTGGGATCATTTTTATTTGACAGAGGTGGTCACAATGATAGCGGAGGAGGAAATGTGTCCGGCACAACATTTATGAGTTATGCAGGACCGGTATTTCCACTAAATGCATTGAATGATGCAACTGGAATTGCGGCACAAAGAAATATAGATTTTGATTTTTCGCCATATGGAAAATATCGTACCGAAAGTATCGTATCAGATAACTACACTTTACATAATACATCGAATCAGGATATTGTACTTACTGCAAGCTATCCATTTGCAAGCAATTTTTACGATGGTTATAGATATATGCCAGACATTCATGTAAATGGTGAAGAAACAGCAATAAAACTTTATGCAGGAAAATTCACAGGTAGTTTTTACAGTGTACATGGCCAAAATTCTGACCAAACAGATCGAAGCAATATTGCAAGCCCAGAGGCTTGGACGGACTTTCAGACATTGCTGGAAGATGGAAGTTATTTGGATGATGCATATGCAGAATACCCACAACTAAATCAAAGCGTAATTGTGTATAAATTAAGTAATCTCGCCTATAATGGCACGGATGGGGCAACAAATCCTACATTGTGTATGGAATTTAATGCAAAATCTCCGGATACGCTCATTCTTTCCTATGGTTCTACCGGTGGAAGTAGAAATCGAGAAACAGGAGAGTTCCAACAGAGTTATCACATTCCAGCAGAAAATGAAATAGATTATGGAAAAGATAAATATTTAATTGTGTTGGGTGAGGATATTGCAAATTTAAGACTCCAAGGTTATCGTGACGGTGGCTGTGATGAAGGCGAAGATATTGACGGTGCAACAGCCGATATTGAACGTTATGAAACAACTCTGGGTGAGATTGTTTGGCAATTATTAATTGAAGAGCGTAATCTTTCTTGGTACTTTGATGAAGAACAAGTGGATATTGCTTCTGACGAAATGTTATATGGTTCTATCGCAGAGCTTATGTATGACTATGGTATACTGTCCGACAATGTGGCAGAGAGATATGCATGGGGTAGTTTAGAAGATATGTGGTCAGAAACTTACTACATGGAACGTGTAATGTATGTCACATTTGAAGTGCTTATTCCAGCGAACGGAAGTGTTCAGGTGGATGCAGTCATGGTCAAAAATGCCAGCATGGACTTCACAGGTGAAGAACCGGATAGAAATGGTTTTGACTTGGTGACGGGTTTAGGTTCTTCACTGAAATTTTCCAATCAGACTGTTTCCGTAAGCAATGCGGAATGTATTGAGATTATATATCAGAATTTCGGTTTTGATTTAGAGAATGGAATTACACAGGTTGAACTTGATGTGAATGAGCCGCATTATTATATGGAAGTGCGTAAGATTAATATAGACGATGTAAAGTCAGATTGAGATAAGTGGCAGTTCGGGACCAATAGATTTTAAAAATTCTTAAATGTGAAAAATATTGACGTGAATGGCTAGTCGTGATATTATAACAAAAGGTTCTATACAACTAAAAAAATAAATTTATTGAAAATGGAGATCTTAAGTATGGAAAGAATTAAAACACTTGAAACACGTAACTTATGTGAAAGTGCACAGAACGGTGGCTGTGGTGAATGCCAGACTTCTTGCCAGTCAGCATGTAAAACAAGCTGTGGTGTAGCTAACCAGGCATGTGAAAAAACAGAAAAATAATTTTTAAAAAGAATTATAAAAATGCTGCCAACTCGGGCAGCATTTTTAATGTCACAAAAGCATTTAACCAAATCAAGAAAATCCCCTGCTTCAAGTACGTGGAGCACTAAGTGGTGGGGATGGGGAGTTTCTTGTGTCAGTTGGGGATTATAAGCCCCAACTGACAAACCGCAAAGCGGTTATTTGGTTATGAGCAAGTAGCGAAAGCGGATTGCGAATATCCGCTTGACAACAAAAACACATAGAGGCTTTATAGCCGAGATAAAAATAGCGGAGGATGTAAAAATGGTACATCAATATAAATTGAATGGATACAACATTGTGTTAGATACTTGTTCCGGTTCTATTCATGTGGTAGATGAAGTTGCATATGACATAATTGAATTGTTTCCAAAAAAAACAGCAGATGAGATTGTTGCTGATATGATGGAAAAATATGGAGATAGGGAAGATATTACAGAAGAGGAACTTCGTTTTTGTATTAAAGATGTAGAAACTCTTGTGAAAACTGCGAAATTATATACAGAAGATTCATTTGCTGATAAGGCAGGTACATTCAAAGAACGATCTGGAAATGTGATTAAAGCATTATGTCTTCACGTCGCACATACTTGTAATTTGAATTGCTCCTATTGTTTTGCAAGTCAAGGAAAGTATCATGGAGAAAGAGCCTTAATGTCTTTTGAAGTAGGAAAACAAGCCCTCGATTTCCTGATTGCTAATTCTGGTACAAGAAGAAACCTGGAAGTTGATTTTTTCGGTGGCGAACCTCTTATGAACTGGGATGTGGTAAAAGAATTGGTTGCATATGCGAGAATACAAGAAAAAATCTACAATAAAAATTTCCGTTTTACATTAACTACAAATGGAATGCTAATTGATGATGATGTGATTGCATTTGCTAATAAGGAAATGAGCAATGTCGTACTTAGTTTAGATGGGCGAAAAGAAATTCATGACCGTACCCGCGTGGATTATGCTGGAAATGGAAGTTATGAAACGATTGTTCCAAAGTTTAAAAAATTAGTAGATGCACGTGGTGGTCAAGGCTATTATATGCGTGGGACATTTACACATGCAAATCCGGATTTTACAAAAGACGTATTCCACATGGCAGATCTTGGATTTACAGAACTTAGTATGGAACCGGTTGTTGGTGCGCCAGATGATCCGGCGGTACTGACAGCAGAAGATTTAGAAATTGTAAAAGAACAATATGAAATCCTTGCAAAAGAGATGATAAAACGCAAAAAAGAAGGACGCGGATTTACATTCTATCATTATATGATTGATTTAACAGGTGGTCCTTGTGTATATAAACGTATTTCGGGTTGTGGTTCCGGAACAGAATATATGGCAGTTACACCTTGGGGAGACCTGTATCCATGCCATCAATTTGTAGGAGAAGAGGAATACAAACTTGGTGACGTATGGAATGGTGTAACAAATCATCATGTGAGAGAAGAATTCCGTAGCTGTAACGCATATTCCAGGGAAGAATGTAAAGATTGCTGGGCAAAATTGTATTGTTCCGGTGGTTGTGCAGCAAATGCATTCCATGCAAGCGGTTCTATTCGAGGTATCTACGAACCAGGATGTGAACTTTTTAGAAAACGTATGGAATGTGCGATTATGATTAAGGTTGCAGAAGATGAAGCAGGAAAATAAGAAAATGACAACCCCGATTGCGGATTTTGTGAAAACATATGCAGATAGCAATATGACTCGCTTACATATGCCTGGACATAAGGGACAATCTTGTTTAGGATGTGAGTTATGGGATATTACCGAAATTAGTGGAGCAGATTCACTTTATGCAGCCGATGGGATTATTGCCGAAAGTGAAGCAAATGCAACGAAGCTGTTTGGTTCCAAATGTACATTGTTTTCTACAGAAGGTTCCAGTCAATGTATTCGTGCGATGCTTTATCTTGCAATGCTGAATGGACGAAATAAAAATAAGACAGAAAAAAGACCTGTAATTGCTGCAGCAAGAAATGTGCATAAAGCATTTATATATTCAGCAACACTATTGGATATTGACGTGATTTGGCTATGGCCGGAAGAAATGACATCTTCTATTTGCAGTTGTACGATTTCACCGAAACAGGTAGAAAGAGTATTAGATGAGTGTGAAGAGCTAATTGCAGTATATTTGACAAGCCCTGATTACTTAGGTGCACAAGCTGATATTCATGCGATTGCAGATGTATGTCATAAAAAAAACGTGGTTCTTGCGGTTGATAATGCTCACGGTGCATATTTGAAGTTTTTAGAACATTCACAGCACCCATTAGACTTAGGTGCAGATATTTGTTGTGATTCGGCACATAAAACGTTACCTGTGTTGACTGGTGGTGCGTATTTACATATTAGTAAAAATGCGCCTAAGATATTCGCAGAGCAGGCGAAATCTGCAATGGAATTATTTGGATCCACAAGTCCGAGTTATTTGACGATGATGTCCCTTGATTTATGTAATCGTTATCTTTCGGAACAATATGCTGAGCGATTAAAAGAAATGATAGAACTACGTTATAGTTGTTGTAAAGAACTGGAAATATTAGGATGGAAAGTGATGGAAAGTGATCCACTAAAGATTACCATGGAAATTCCAAATGGTATTTCGAGTTTCGAATTAACTCAGGTTCTGCGGCATAAAGGAATCGAGTGTGAATATGCAGATCAAAATTACATTGTTTTTATGCTTACACCAGAAAATACAAAGTTGGATTTAGAACGATTAGTATCAAGTCTTGGGAAAAATCAGCATGCTTATAAGAAAAAAGAATACTTGTTAATGAATCCTACAAAACAGATGATGTCCATTCGAGAGGCAATGTTTTCTATTCCGGAAACGATTACGCTTGCGGAAGCTGAAAATCGAATCTGTAGAGTGCCAACAGTTTCATGCCCGCCTGCAATTCCAATTGCGGTTCCGGGTGAGGTTATTACAAAAGAATTGATTTCAACATTTCAATATTATGGAATTACACAGCTAGATGTGGTAAAAGAATAAGAATTTATTAGGTGAAGCGACTGTTGTAGCAGCTCTTACACGACCAAAATTTATTGGTGGTGTAAGAGCTGTAGCATTTTAACAGCCAATCCAGTATGCTTTTAAAAAAAGAGATAGGAGAGGACGTTATAAAAAAGAAAACTATTGCAGTAATTACAGTAATAATTAAGATGTTTTTCAATAGCTACCTTGACACCTTCTACTCTAATATGTTAGAGTATACGTGTACTCTAACACATTAGAGAAAGGAGATGTTGCTTATGGGAACACCAAAGATTTTTGAAAGTGAGTATCGATTTTGTTTGATTTTATGGGAACACGAGCCTATCAAAAGCAGTGAACTTGTAAAGTTATGCAAGGAACAGCTTGACTGGAAACCAACGACAACCTATACCGTTATTAAGCGTTTGTCGGAACGTGGAGTATTGAAAAATGAAAATACCATTGTAACTTCCCTTGTTACGAAAGATGAAGTGCAGGCTGCTGAAATCAATGAAATGGTAGAGAAAACATTTGGAGGTTCTTTACCAGCCTTTGTTGCCGCATTTACAAAGCATCAAAAAATTTCGGATGCGGAAATTGATGCAGTTCAGCAGATGATAGACCGCTATAGAAAAGGGGGATGCTAATGGCTGATGTATTCTTGAAAGTACTGAATATGAGCATATCCGCAAGCTGGATTGTGCTAGCAGTATTGGTTCTCAGATTTCTTTTTAAAAGAGCTCCGAAATGGCTTCACTGTATGCTTTGGGGAATTGTAGGATTACGCTTACTATTGCCATTTTCTATTGAAAGTGTGTTTAGTCTGATTCCAAGTGCAGAAACCATAAGTAAAACTCCCAATTCTCCAAGACCACATTTTGAATCGGGGATTAGCATTGTAGATAATCAGGTAAACGATTATCTGAAAGGAACCTATTTTGAGGGCGTTTCAAAACCAACAGGAAATTTTGTGGATATTACAACTACCTTAAGTTTCATTTGGCTCATTGGAATATTTGTTCTTTGCATATATACAATGTTTAGTTATCTACAGTTAAAACATAAAGTTGCCACAGCAGTAATACTGCGTAAGAATATCTATCAAAGTGAAAACGTAGTATCACCATTTGTTCTTGGAATCATAAAACCGAAAATCTATCTTCCATTTCATTTGAGTAAGCAGGATATAACACATGTAATTGCTCATGAAGAAGCACATATTCGGCGAAAAGACCATTGGTGGAAGCCGTTGGGATTTTTACTGCTTACGTTGCATTGGTTCAATCCGCTGATGTGGTTGGGATATGTTCTCTTGTGCAGAGATATTGAACTTGCCTGCGATGAGAAAGTTATAAAAGAATTGAATACCGAGCAAACAGCAGATTACGCGCAGGCATTACTGACTTGCAGTGTAAATCGACGGATAATTGCTGCCTGTCCATTGGCATTTGGCGAGTTGGGTGTAAAAAACAGAGTACAATCGGTATTAAACTATAGAAAACCTTCCTTTTGGATGATTCTTCTTGCTGGTGGCATAAGTATTGCAGCATTGGTTTGTTTTTTGACAAATCCCATTTCTTCCAGTGATAAGATTTTGAATAAACTTACGAATTTAGAGGAATACAAAGTTATGGAACAGGATATACAAAAAATCACACTATCCATACCTGTTTCCACTTTACCAAATGATATCTTTACGGAAGAAGGCTATGTTTTTAATGAAACGGATGTTATTGGATACGAAGACTCGACTACAACGATTTACTTAAAAAAAGCACAATTGGCGAATGAAGGAACAGAATATCTGTATTTTTGTTTTGACTTCACATTTCGTTTACCGAAAGAACAAGGAAGTCTGCTGTATCCTTATAAAATAACGAACAATGGTTTCAGCACCAGTGTTGCAACAGCAGATGGTATTTTAAGAACGGATACGATTGAATTTAAAAACGCTATTGACGACAGAGGGCAAGGTCCGAACGAACAGATTTGGTTTTACATATCTACAGAAGCAGTACGTCAAGCGGAAGGTACGATTTCTTTTGATATTTATCTGAATCAAATTACATACAGCTTCGATGGAGCAAATACAACAAATGCTATTTTACAAGAACCACCGAAATTGATAGTCTTATCAAATGAAACAAGCATAGAAGCTTTGAAAAGCACATATTCTTGGATATATCAGAATGAAAATGGCAGGTCCACTGCAATTATGGCAGATGGCAGCCACCCGGTCGCATTGAAAGAATCCTTGCCGTTTTTGAAGTTTATGCCTGCTGCATCTTCTGATGCGGATTCTTTATATGCAGTTTTACAATTTAATGAAGCACCAAATGAAGTGGTTCCGGATGAAATTATTGTACACGCTTACGCTGCAGAAGATATTGAAATGGAAAAAATGATAGAAATAACGATGGAGAATGGTATAATTTCTATTCCGCTTGAAGATGGTAACTATATTTATGAAGTAATTGCGACTTGGAATAGTTCTGAAAAATATAGCGGAACCGTACACTATGGTTTCCGTGCTGTAAAAACAGATTAAAATTCTTTATAAAAACTGACTGGTGTAATGCTGGTCAGTTTTTATGGTGTAATACCTTAAATTTTACTTGTATTTATCTTAAATAGTCTAAATTTGAATCATCCCATGTTCTGGGATTTATTCCAATTTTAGAGCCTACAATTAAATATGAACTCAAATAATTATTTATAGTAACACATTGTCTGTTATTCAATTTTTTCGTATAATAATTACAGGGAGGTTCTACATAGGTTACAGGAAGGAACCATATGGGAAAAGATGGAGGTTGGAAAACGTATTTTCATGATAATCGTCGATATGCTGACTTGATTAACGGAATCGGCTGTCGTGGAAAACAGATTGTGAAAGAAACAGATTTGCAGGAAGAAGATGTAACTGCAAAAGAAAAAGCCGGGATATGCTGCGAAAGGCTGCATTTGGAACAAGTTTTGTGATTGTTGGAATTGAAAATCAAGAAGAAAAAGACTATAGTCTTCCGCTTCGAAATATGTTTTATGATGTTTCAAATTATGAGAAGCAAGCTTTGAAAATTCGAAAAGAAGCAAGAATGATATGTGTGAAGCGATACGAGATTTGATGGCAGATAGCAAAGAAAAAGGAAGAGAAGAAGGAAGAGAAGAAGGAAGAGAAATGGCTTTAATTGAAGCAGCAAAAAATTTATCAGATATATTATCGGATGAAGTAATTGCAGAAAAAATAGGTCTTCCATTAGAAAAAGTACAAAAGCTTCGTATAAAAAACAATTAGTTAAGGAAGATAACATGAATTACAAATTTATTCAAACTGTCCAAATTGATTGGAAACGAGTAAGTGAATACAGTTACATACGACAAATTCCAGCCTTGCAATTTGAAGATGCACTTGTTTTTGAAAAGAACATTACGTTCTTTGTAGGTGAAAATGGCACAGGAAAATCGACACTTTTAGAAGCAATT
>CAYVGA010000081.1:0-10304 GCA_964449855.1 uncultured Lachnobacterium sp. | reverse complement strand
TATGTATTTGATCAGTGCGTAGTTGGTGGAGCAGTTCCAAAGAACTACTTCCCGGCAGTAGAAAAAGGTATTGCGGAATCCGTAAAGAAAGGACCAGTAGCTGCATATCCGGTTATTGGTGTAAAAGCGGTATTATACGATGGTTCTTACCATCCGGTTGACTCTTCTGAAATGGCATTCAAAGTTGCGGCTGCACAGGCGTTCAAGAAAGGCTTCATGCAGGCTTCACCTGTATTATTAGAGCCTATCTCAACTTTGAAAGTTGTAGTGCCAGATGAATATACTGGTGATATCATGGGTGATTTGAATAAGAGACGTGGACGTGTAATGGGTATGAATCCGGTTGGAAACAACGCAACAGAAATCGTTGCAGATATTCCAAACCTTGAATTATACGGATATAACACACAGCTTCGCTCTATGACAAGCGGCAGCGGTACATTCTCTTATGAATTCGCAAGATACGAACAGGCTCCAGAAGAAGTTGCTAAAAAGCAGATTGAAGAAAGAGCGAGTGAACTTGAGAATATTGAAGAATAATAAACTACTTTGTTTTATAGCAGTCCTTCTTATCGGATGCTATATGTATTTAAGTGCAGAAGTTCATATGCCTGAGGATGATGATTCGTCCTCAGGCATGTCTGTTGTTAGGCGGTCGATGGATGAGTATTCAACAGACGCAATTAACAATTTTTTGAATGTACAAAATTATAAATACAACAATAGCAATTCGGAAGAAAACAATATTCATTTGAAAAATATTTCATTTTCATTTTTAGAAAATGTTGTTTTGCCAGTTGATATGTATCCACAGGGGATCTGCTTTACGGAGCAGTATTTGATGGTCACAATGTATTCCACGGATGATGATACCTTGGGTGTGATTAAGATTTTTGATAAAGATTCCGGAGAATATTTGATGTCACTTGGAATGGATACAAAGAGTCATTTAGGTGGAATTGCTTATGACGGTGAGAATATCTGGGTGTGTAATTCTTCAGAGAATACAGTTGAACGTATATCATATACATTTATTTCTGAAGCTGTTGAGTCATATAAGGGAAAGATTTTGGATGTGCGAAATGTTGTGGAAGGATATGAAGTGCATTTGGTTCCTTCCTGTATCACATATCATGATGGTAAGTTATGGATTGCAACACATTCAAAATTTCGTAATTCAGAGATGGTGTCATATGTATTTGATAAAGACGCAAATACCTTATGTAAGAGAGGGGTATATGCGGTTCCGGCAAAGGTACAGGGGATTGCATTTGATGAAAGTAACAGAATATATTTAAGCACATCATATGGCAGAAAATTTTCTTCTTATTTGAAAATATATAATTCCGTAAAGGAAATGTCGAAAAATGTTGAAAATTTTACAAAAATCATAGAAATGCCGCCTTGTTCCGAGGGATTGGCAATTGAAGAAGAGGATATTCATGTTGTCTTTGAATCGGCAAGTGAAAAATATCTAGAGGGAACCGATGGATATGGAAAAAGTCTTGCCCCTCTAGATAAAATACTGATTATCGATATGCTGCTTTATTGACCAAGCATGGACATGATGCGATTCACTTTTGCCTGTTCTTCCGGTGAAAGGTCCTTGCATAAAATATCTGCGATCAGGCGTATTTCCGGGTTTGAGAATTGAATGTTTTCTTTTTTTGCCAAATTCATATTTGCCATAATAAATGGCATGGCATCTCTCATGTTTTTTGGTTTTTCTTTCGATGCAAAATCAAGTATAAAATTTAGTTTTGCAGGATCCATACCGCTTAAAAGCGGGTTGTTCCGTAAAAAATCATCCAATTAGTATACCTCCTTTTCTAGGTTTGTTTTACTTGAACATTTCATTGGAAAAGGAATCATAGGATTCCATTACACATAGGATATTCAACAAATTGTCAATGGTTTCCTTTTCTTTTGGTGTACAGAAGTTTCGTAAGGTCTGAATCATGGCACTTCGTTTTTCGGCTTCACTGGAAACGTTGACGGAGCAGGCGGAAAGAGCGTTTTCGTTATTTTGAAATACGCGGATAGCATTTTGAAACTGCAGGGACTGGATAAAGATAGCAAGCGGTTTCTGGTGCTTCGTGCCTACAAATGGGAGCAGGGATTTCATCATTTGCAGTTCTCTTGTCTGTACAAGGTCATCATACTCGGTAAACAAATTTTCTTGTTCCATAAAAACTCTTTTTTCTTTCAGTTTATGTATGAAAATTATACTATATGCTATGAAAATACAAACACATGAGAAATCACTACACTGATGTGTTTGATTACAGTTGAATTATGTTTTTGTGTTCAAAACAGTAGATGTTTTAAGCTGTACTGAATAGCGGTTAAATTACATATACTAAGAAAAAAGAAACGAGGAATTTTATGGGCAGGCTGATCATAGATGGAAACAGCGTGTTTGAAATCGATGAAGAATGTATAAAGAAAAAGAAGATACCCAAAGAATGTGATATTGAAAAATATGTTTCAAAGAATCATAAAGAACAATCGGTTGTAAAAAGTAATTCTTGTAATAAAAAAGCGACGGAGTAATATCCGCCGCTTTTTTAATTTGATAGGAAATTAGCAGAATCCGTTTCCGCCGCCACATCCACCGCCGCAGAAGAGGAGGAGAAGGATAATCCAAAAACAGCTATTATTGTTGTCGCTGCCACAGCCACAGCCGTTATTAGAAAATACGCTGCCATTGCCGCTACAGCAGCTTAATAAGAGGATAATCCAAATAATTGAACTTCCACATCCACATCCATCGTTACATCCACAGTTTGTTGCAGTTAAATCACTCATAAGTGACCTCCTAAATATTTGTTTTACAGTATAGATTATGTAATTGCAAAAATATGGTTACAAAAAATGTTGACTTTATTTTAGATAATCGTTAAACTTTTATCCATAAGTATTATTGTGAAAAGAGGTAGTAAAATGGAAAAAATTAAGATGATTACCCCATTGGTTGAAATGGATGGGGATGAAATGACTAGAATTCTTTGGACGATGATTAAAGATGAATTGATTCATCCTTTCGTTGAATTAAAATCAGAATACTATGACCTTGGTTTAGAAGAACGTAACCGCACGAACGATCAGGTAACATTTGATTCCGCTTATGCCACAAAGAAATACGGTGTAGCTGTAAAATGTGCAACCATTACTCCAAATGCGGCACGTATGACAGAATATAACTTGAAAGAAATGTGGAAGAGTCCAAACGGAACCATCCGTGCAATTTTAGATGGTACCGTATTCCGTGCACCAATCCTTGTAAAAGGAATTGAACCAAACGTAAAATCCTGGAAAAAACCAATTACCATTGCCAGACATGCATATGGTGATGTTTACAAAGCTTCTGAAATGAAAATTCCAGGTGCCGGAAAGGTAGAACTTGTATATACAGCAGAAGATGGTACAGAAACCAGAGAACTAATCCATAACTTTACAGGTGCAGGTATCGTACAGGGCCAGCATAATATCGAAGCTTCTATCGAAAGCTTTGCACATAGCTGTTTCAAATATGCATTAGACACAAAACAGACACTTTGGTTTGCAACAAAAGATACCATTTCTAAAAAATATGACCATACTTTCAAAGATATTTTCCAGGAAATCTTTGATGCAGAATACAAAGAAGCATTTGATGCTGCCGGTATCGAATACTTCTATACATTAATTGATGATGCGGTTGCACGTGTTGTTAAATCCGAGGGTGGTTATATCTGGGCATGTAAGAACTACGATGGTGATGTTATGAGTGATATGATTTCGTCTGCATTTGGTTCACTTGCCATGATGACATCCGTATTGGTTTCTCCAGAAGGTTATTATGAATACGAAGCAGCTCATGGTACTGTTCAGAGACATTATTACAAACACTTAAAGGGTGAAGAAACATCTACAAACTCTGTGGCAACCATCTTTGCCTGGACAGGTGCTCTTAGAAAACGTGGAGAGTTAGATAATACACCGGAATTATGTGATTTTGCGGACAAGTTAGAAGCAGCCTGCATCAAAACCATTGAAACAGGTAATATGACAAAAGACTTAGCGCTGATTACAACGTTAGAAAATGTTAATGTTTTAAATAGTGAGGGATTCATTAAAGCAATTCGCAAGGAATTAGAAGCTGTATTATAATTACGATTCGCAAACCCATGAAAAATCTGCTTCGCAGATGGGTTTGCTCACTCTTGAATCACGTTCTTACGCTCAAAACAGCAAGTGTTTTGAGCTGTACTGAATAGTTACTTTTTATTAGCTTTTTTTGCACAAGGGGGTATGGATTGTGGAAAAAGGAATCTCACAGGCAGTCATTCGACGTATGCCTAAGTACTATAGATATTTGGGGGACTTATTAGAATCAGGGCTAGAACGAGTTTCGTCCAGCGAACTCAGTAAACTCATGAATGTTACTGCGTCACAGATTCGTCAGGATTTAAATAATTTTGGCGGGTTTGGACAGCAGGGGTATGGATATAATGTTCGGTTTTTACACGAAGAAATTGGAAGAATCCTTGGATTAACAGAAACGCATCAGATGATTATTATTGGTGCAGGTAATTTAGGACAGGCAATTGCAAATTATGGAAGGTTTGAACGTCTGGGATTTGTTACGGTTGCATTATTTGATGTAAATCCGAATCTGATTGGAAAAGAAGTGCGTGGTATTCAGATTTATGCACTAGATGATCTGGAAACTTTTTGTGGACAGCATAAAGTCGATATTGCGGCACTTACCATGCCGAAACGTACTGCAGAAAATACTGCACAGCGTTTGGTGGATTTGGGTGTGCATGCAATTTGGAACTTTGCGCATGTGGATTTGGATATGCAGAATGATGATGTCATCGTAGAAAATGTACATTTGTCAGACAGTTTGATGCAATTATCCTATAATATAGCTAAGAACAAAAATAATTACAAAAAATAATTACAAAAAAATTACAAAATGAATCTGAGGAAACACATATGAAACAGCAAGATTTTAAATCTGCTTTAATCGGAAAAACAGTACCACTTTTGATTTTAGATCAAAAGTGGCACCGTTTGTTTGCGGTTCATGGCAAGACAACGGAAATAAAAGAACTGGAAACCAAACTGCATGGTTTGTTAACAGAACAATCCAAGTTGAATACAAAATTAAAAGAACTAAAGCGTTTAAAAGGCAAACTTTTGGATGAAATCGTAAAAAATATGGAAGAAGACGAAGAGAAGATTGAAGATAATAAACGTTTAGTAGATGAAATCAATGAAAAATTAGCAGTCTGTGAGGATGAAATTGTAGACATTCCTTATCAGATTCGTGAAACGAATGATGCATTGATGGTTTTTTCGATGGATTATTTTTATGAAAAGCTTCGTCTGAACAAAGAAGAATCTGCAGAAATTGAAGCGTGGATTAATCAGGTACGAGTAGATTTAAAAAAGAATATCATTCGAAAACAAAATCGTGATATCAACAACCGAGAAATATATGCATACCTTCATGATATATTTGGTGCAGAAGTGATTAATATTTTTGATCTCATGTATGAAGATGAGAAAGAAGTAGAGGAGCCAACTTGAGATATCTAGTAACAGGAAAAGAAATGAAGCTTCTGGATCAAAATACATCCGGCTATTATAAAGTTCCAGAGCTGGTGCTTATGGAACAGGCTGCGATGCACTTTGTCTGGGAGCTTTGTGGTATTTTATCAGAACAGAAAAAGAAAAAAGGAATTGTATTTTGTGGATTGGGCAATAATGGTGCAGACGGAATCGCGATTGCACGATTATTAAATGAACGTGGAATTTCGACACAGATATGTAAGATAAAAAATTTTCTGAAACAAAATGCAAAAGGAAAACCTGTGACCTCAGATTCTTTTGGGATTCAGGAATCTATTTATCATGCATATAATTATCCTGTGCTGTATGATTTGGAAGAATTAGAAAAGGAAGACTATGATTTTGTGATTGATGCTGTATTTGGCATTGGTTTATCTAGGAATTTAAACGAAGAATATGTAGCGTTGTTACAAAAAATTAACTGTATGCAGGCATTAAAAATAGCTGTAGATATGCCATCCGGTGTTAATTCGGATAATGGTCAGATTATGGGCTGTGCAGTAAAATGTGATTATACCATTACATTTTCTTTTGAAAAAATGGGACAGTATTTATGGCCGGGATTTGAATATGCAGGAAAAACGATTGTAACAGATATGGGAATTACGGTCAAAAGCTGGTTAGATAAAAAGCCGGCATATGCGTATTTGGAAGAGGATGACGTGAAGAATCTGCCAAAACGCAATCCGCATTCGAATAAGGGAACATATGGAAAACTGCTGATTGTTGCCGGTAGTAAAGAGATGGCAGGTGCCGCTGTCTTTGCTGCAAAAGCAGCGTATCGCTGTGGGGTAGGTCTTGTGAAAGTTTTTACAAGCGAAGAAAATCGAACGATTTTGCAGACAGCAGTGCCGGAATGCATTGTTGTCACTTATGGCAGCAAACTGAATAAAGATGTATTTATCAGCCATTTGAACTGGGCAGATGCCATTGTCGCAGGTCCCGGAATCGGACAGTCGCCGGTTGCAAAAGAATTGGTAGAGTTGATTCATGCAACAACCAGTGTTCCGGTTGTGTGGGATGCAGATGCACTGAATCTTTTTGCACAGGATATTCATAAACTTTTACTTCCACATACAGAATACATTATGACGCCGCATCTGGGGGAATTTTCCAGAATGACAAACTACACGGTTGATTGGATTCAGAATCATTTTGTGGAAACTGCTGTGGAGTTTGCAAGAACTTATGATGTGATTTGTGTTCTAAAAGATTTTCATACGATTACGGCGATTCCATTTGGATTAAGTTATCTGAATCTGTCCGGAAACCACGGTATGGCGACTGGTGGAAGCGGAGATGTGCTGGCTGGTGTCATTGGTGCATTGCTTGCACAGGGAATGAGAGGCGAGCTGGCGGCTGCGTATGGTGTTTTTCTTCATGGTCTGGCTGGTGATAGGGCAAGAGAACAAAGAAGTGCACATGCTATGATGGCAAGTGATATCATAGATGCGTTATGATAACGTGTTATAGGAAAAGGAAACTATTCAGAATTAGAAAGGAATGAAACATGCAGAACACTAGAGTTTATGCAGGGATTAATCTGTCTGCAGTTTTACACAATTTAGAAGAAATGCGTAAAAATATAAAGAGAGATACAAAAATCGTTGCGGTTATTAAAACCGATGGTTATGGACACGGTGCACTGCCGATTGCAAAGGCGATTGAGCATGTGGAATATCTCTGGGGCTATGCAGTGGCAACAGTGGATGAAGCAATGATGCTTATTGATGATGGCAGAAAAAAACCAATTCTGGTACTTGGTGTAACATTTCCGGAACATTTTGATGCTATTATACGAAATGATATTCGTGCTTGTGTTTGTGATTATGAAACTGCAAAAAAATTATCTTCAATTGCTGTATCAAAAAACAAAAATTGTCATATTCATATAAAGATTGATACGGGTATGAGTAGAATTGGTTTCCAGGTAAATGAGGATACAGCGGATACGATTTTAGCAATTTCAAAACTGCCAAATATAGAAATAGAGGGCATTTTTACACATTTTGCAAATGCAGATGAGACAGATAAGACACCTACGTATGTTCAGATGGAACTGTTTCAGAAAATTTGTGAAATGCTGACGGTGCGTGATGTTTCGATTCCGATCAAACACTGTTCGAATAGTGCAGGCATAGTGGATATTCCGGAAGCGAATATGAACATGGTGCGTGCCGGTATTATTTTATATGGTTTGTGGCCATCAGATGAAGTGAACAAAACAGGTTTGGATTTACGTCCGGTTATGTCTTTGAAGAGTCATATTTCGTATTTGAAAGACTTAGAGGCTGGCCGTAAAATCAGTTATGGCGGAACTTATGAAACTGTTGAAACACAAAAAATTGCAACCGTTCCGGTGGGATATGGAGATGGATATGCAAGAAGTTTATCCAACAAAGGGTATGTATTGATTCGTGGTCAGAAAGCGCCGATTTGCGGAAAAGTCTGTATGGACCAGTTTATGGTGGATGTTTCGCATATCGAAGGTGTTCGAGTGGGAGATGCAGTAACGCTTTTAGGAAAAGACGGAAAAGAGCGCATTACCATGGAAGAACTTGGAACATTGTCGGAACGATTTAATTATGAATTTGCATGTCTGATTACGCCTCGTGTACCAAGAGTATATTATAATTAAGCATCTTATGTAATTCTTGGATTCAGTATCAAAATAGCAAGTGCTGTTCTGAATATATTCTTTAAAATTGGAAATACTACTCCTAAACGGTAAATGGAGTGTAGCAAGATGATTTTAAGAGGCGATATATATTATGCGGATTTACGACCTGTAGTAGGTTCAGAGCAAGGCGGTATTCGTCCTGTACTTATCGTACAGAATGATGTAGGAAACCGGCATAGCCCAACAGTGATTTGTGCGGCTATTACTTCACAGATGCATAAGGCAAAGCTGCCTACACATGTGGCTTTGGATAGCGAAAAATATGATTTGGCAAAAGATTCCGTGGTTTTATTGGAACAACTGCGAACCATCGATAAAAAACGATTAAAGGATAAAGTATGTCATTTGGACTATCAAATGCTCAAAGAGGTAGATAAAGCCCTTGGAATTAGCTTGGAGTTATATACATAACTTGACGACAATATAGCTTCATGGTATGATTTAAAATGGTTTGTGGTATATCTTTTGTTTTGCAAAAGAGGAATCAAAAAGATAAAGGAGATAAAACATGGACGATTGCGGGAATCCCTATTTGATTTTTATATTGATTGGGATGATTGTAGTCCTTGTGATTATTTTGGTGATTGTTCTTTACACTTGCCGAAAGAGTATTGCAAAGGACTTCAAAAAGAATTTAAATAAACACACTGCGGAAGATGATGAGATTGAAGAAGAAATCATTTCCATGGTCAAGGAAGGACAAAAAGAAGGGGTTCTTTTAGAGACGGAAGCGGAAATGATACATAATATTTTCGAATATGGTGACAAAGAAGCAAAAGACATCATGACTCACCGTAAAAATATTGTTGCCATTGATGGAGATATGAGTTTTTATGATATGGTAGCTTATGTAGATGACACGGGAAAGTCCAGATTCCCAGTGTATGTGGATGATATTGACAATATTATTGGTGTATTACACATCAAAGATGCTTTCTTATATTGTCAGAAAAATGAAATTTTCCGTACTTCAGTAAAAGATATTCCGGAATTAATCCGTGATGTTGATTTTATTACAGAAACAATTAAAATCAACACTTTATTTAAAAAAATGCAGTCAGCAAAGAGCCATATGTGCATTGTTATTGATGAGTATGGACAAACCTCTGGTCTGGTTGCGATGGAAGATATTTTGGAAGAGATTGTTGGTGACATTGAAGATGAGCATGACGAAGAAGAGCAGATGTTTTCGATGGAATCGGATGGCAGTTATACATTTGATGGTCTAACGGAACTTCGCGATGTACTAGAAGTTATTGAATTACCGGTAGAAGAAGATGCATTTGAAACTTTAAATGGTTATGTGATATCGTTGTTGGAGAAAGTTCCAAATGATGGAGAAAAGGACATTATTCATAAGCAGGGATTCTGTTTTGAAATTCATACTGTAGAAAATCGCATCATTCGTGAGGTTAGAATTACAAAAAGTTACGAAGATGAAGAATATAAAGATTAAAATAAAGACGTTAACTTGCGTGTTTAAAAAATAAGTTGTATAATAATGCTAAGTAATGAGAAAAGAGGATATTTATTATGTCAGGACATTCCAAGTTTGCGAATATCAAACATAAAAAAGAAAAGAACGATGCAGCAAAGGGAAAGATTTTCACCATCATTGGTCGTGAAATTGCCGTAGCTGTAAAAGAGGGTGGACCAGATCCGGCCAACAATTATAAGTTAGCTCAGATTATTGCAAAAGCAAAATCAAACAACATGCCAAATGATACTATCGAAAGAGGTATCAAAAAGGCTTCCGGTGAAGGCATGAGTGTAAATTACGAATACTGTACATATGAAGGTTATGGTCCAAGTGGAACAGCCATTATCGTAAAGTGTTTAACTGATAATAAGAATCGTACAGCTTCCAATGTTCGTAATGCTTTTACCAAAGGTAACGGCAGCATTGGTACACAGGGGTGTGTATCCTATATGTTTGATGAAAAAGGTCAGATTCTTATTGATAGAGAAGAATGTGATATGGATGCAGACGAGCTTATGATGA
>CAYVGA010000080.1:0-10476 GCA_964449855.1 uncultured Lachnobacterium sp. | reverse complement strand
AAACCTTCTACAAAATAATTTCCTGTTGTCTCATAAAAATTCCCTATACGAAGCAATCCCTCCTGCTTATAAATCTGTCCCACAATGCGTGCCAAAGTGGTCTTTCCCGTTCCCGGATTTCCATAAAACAGCATATGCATCGATGGTTTTCCGATACTCTTTCCCTGTGCAGCCATCTCCTTTTGTAGTTTTACCTGCGCTACAATTTCTCTCACCTTTGCCTTTAACTCTGACATCCCCACCAGCTCATTCAATAATTGATAAGCATCTCCTTCATCTGATGTTTTTGACATAAGTGCCTGAATATCCTCGACTTTGATATCAATACGCGCACCTCTGTTCTCTTCCTCATACACATTTGTTAATGCATTCTGGTAAATCAACTCTCCGGCCATTTGCTCCAGTACACGATAACCTTCTTCATCTATGAAATTCTTTTTCTCACAAATCCATTGTTCCAAAACCTTATCTGCTTTCATTTCAAGCTGAAATCCCTTTCTACAAAGACTTTCCCTTACATAGGACTTCATTTCCTCTAATGAAATCGGTGGAATCAGAAGCTGACGCACCTGAAACCACTCTGTAAACTTATCCCTGAACTGTTTTGCTCTCTGCTCATTCATATAAGGTAATCGAAAAACAATTAAAATCTGCTTCGCATCTTTCACAATCGTTTTCAATGCCTGTATAAGCATTGGGCTTGATAGCTCATCCATTACATCACACAAATCACAACTAACAATCCCAAATATACGTCTTGCCGTAACATTCTCGGATAACGACTTGATACTCTTCGCAGTTCTCGCCCATCGTTCTACCCCTTTATCATAACCATCCGGATACTGTTGAAAATAAACTTCATCCGCTGATATCCCATAATATGGAGCCAATTCCTCCGCAATCTTGTCCAAAAACTGCTTGTACCCCCAGCCCTCATTCATAAAAACCAGCAGATTCTTTTCAAAAAACTGTTCCAATTCTCCTACCTTAGCCAAGGAGGCCACTACATGACGTAGTTCTTTTATATACTCCTGTACATCTACCGAATACGATAACTCTCTATTTGCATTTCTCATTCCGTAACTTTCCTTTCCCAAATTTTAACCACTAAACATATTATATTGGAAAAAGACAGACAAAAAAATAAACCACCGGTTTAACCTAGTGGTTTACTTCTGCTTCTAAATATCCAATTGATACAATGTCTCCACAAACCGTACTTCTCCTACAGATACTTTTTCTGTAGTTGCCTTGAAAATATCCTCCGACAATTGCTCTAATAATTCTTTTTCTTCCTCAATACCAAAAAGCTTATACAAGAGTGGCGATTCCATTCCATACATCTGTCCTGCGTACAAATGCTCTCTTTTCACTTTCTCTAATGAAAAGTTCATCCTGTCCATCATCTCTTTCATTTCCTTATACTTTTGTAATAACTCTGTATCAAGACGATCTTTCATTTCTTCGATTTCATCAATCATAAAATAAAAATCAATAAACACTTCCAAACTTTTTAAACCTTTTGCATCCTCTTTGTATGCAGGACAAATAAGTTTAGACAATTTTCCAACAAATTTCTCCTCATCCAAAATAGAACTGTGTCCGTCTATAATCAGATACAAATCATTTCGAAATTCCACAACAGAAGCATCAAAAATATAGTCCAGCTCTTCGTTTTGCTTTTCGATCGCTTTGATAATTTTCTTTTTGTTAGATGGATAATCCTCTTTGTTATGAATTAGATAACAAATTCCTGTATTCATTGACACTCTCCTTCCTCTCCACAACACCACAGCTCGATGCCCATTTCATCTGCCCGCTTAGCAAAAACGCCTGTTACCGGATGCAATGTTGCCAATACTTTTTTTGCATATTTTCCACCAAAATACTTTGTAACGGTTTCCAATTCATACATGGCTTCTCTCATCGCATCCCCCGATAAATTTCCACCTTTGCATGAGATAAAAAACGGAACATTTCCGGTAATACAAAGTACATCAATTTCATTTGTCACATCTTTCTTTGTATCTCCATAAATCACGCCATCCCAATCAATATGTATGCTTTCATAACAATGGAACGAACTACTTTTCATCTCATCATATACATGCAGCTCCAAAGTCGTACCACTCTTCATCAAACAATCTTTTAAAGCCTGACTCGCATAGGAAAAAGAAAACTGCACACGTTCTTTCATTTTTCCTATATCCTTCGCATCATAGTTTACAATTACGCCTGCCTCTGCCAAATCAGAGATGAAGTTCTTAAATTCTTCAAAATCATAGGCAACAGATTTCGGCAATGTATTTGAGGCCTCCAGAGTGTCTGTCTTAAAATTTCGCTGAATCAAACCTGTATAATAATTCCAATTCTGCTTATACTTCACCATCAGTTTCCAAAGTTCCCGCACACGACTCATAAATTCTTCATCATTTACATTGACAAGATCTTTATCCAAACGATGATTGATTTTGGCACCACGCAATTCAATATATTTGTCTAATGTCAGCTCAAACGTTTTTGGATTTGCAACATTGCTGATTCTGCCTTCGCTCTCCTTATCCATCTCAATAAGCTTATCATTTAGAATATCATACTCATGCATTTGTGCCCCATAAGATTCACAAAGCATACCAAAGGCAACTAAAATCAAACTTTCTCCACCGGTTAAATCAAAGAAAATACGGTTCTGTTCCTTTTTTTCTTTATCTAATACGTTTTTCATGGAGTTTACTACTTTATTAAGACTCTTTTTTGAAACAGGATAGAATTCTACTTTTTCCACCTTACATTTTCCTCTCAAAAAGTCCTCTGTCTGTTTTCTGTATTCATTTATTACTTCGTCATAACCAAAGAAAATGACCTTGTCCATTTCAAAGTGCATGGCGGTGATGACATTTTCGATTGGTTCGGTGTCTAAAAATTCGATATTCGTGTACATAGTCACTACTCCTCTCTCATTATCTCCGCATCCAATTTCTCTTCTATTGCTTGGAAAGCTGCTCTTATTTTCTCTTTTCTTATAGGATCTAATTGATTCTTCTCATTATCTTTTTTCTGATAACTAAGTAACTCTTTCATAAGTTTAAGGCCCTCCACTTCAGGTTTCCCAAGTTTTCCCCCATTGTCTACTTCTAATTCATAATATGAACCTAACTTTCTCATAAATGTTCTAACATTTCGTTCTTCTTGAAACTGCTTTCCCATCCTAATTGCATTTTGACAGTGTTTTGAAGACTCCTCATAATCCTCTAATTTATTATAAACCTTTGCTATGGAATAAATATATTCCGACTTATACTCTAACAGTTCTTGCATTTTCATTATTTCAGATATCTTTTCTACATTTTTTAATGCAGAATTATAATGCTCTAAAGCATCATCATAATTCTCTTTTGCGAAATAAATTTCACCCATATCATGGTGCCAAAACATTAATCCAAAGTAATATGTAGTCTTATGGTAATGTTTTAAATCTTCTATTTTACATTCTGCTTCTTTACAACATGACAAAGCATCATCTGGTCTTTCTAATTTTATCAACACCCTACTTTTATTTGCCAAGGCATTAATGATCCTCCTAGGATCCATAATTATTTTTTTCATAGGATTCAATTCATTATATCGAGCAACAAATTTGTTATAATAATTTATTGAATCATCATAACATTCCAATGCTTCATCAAACTTCTTACGGCCATCCAAAATATTTCCCATAAAAAGAGAATACTCTGATAGTTCCATAAAAACCTCACTTTGAGTTCCCTTCTCATTTAACTCTTTACCTAGACGTATTGCTTCTTGATAACACTTTATCGCTTCTGAAAGATCTGAAGAAAACGCATAAACTCTCCCCTTTTGAGCATAAGCAATCATTAATTTTTTTTGATTTTTATCATTTTTAACTCTTTTATAGCGGCTTTCCATATGTCTTAACAATCCATCTGAAATATGTACTCTAGTCTGCACCCCTCTTTGCCTATGAAATTTCTTTATTATTTCTGTCTGGAAAACATCACATACATAGGAATCATTATCCTCTTCACTTTCAATAACTTTACAATAAAATCTTCCTTCATCTGCCAAGCCTTCTGCAACAAAAGATTCTAAAAATTCCTTTCTATTTACAACAATTGCTTCAATTAACGCTTTTGCAAGCACTATATCTTCAAAAATTCGTGCATAATACATCCCCTCTTTTCTACGCAACATATCATCAAATGGGAGTTCTTTGATATATCGATAAATATTTTCTTCATAAGCTCTTATATCATCGATTTGCTTTCGTACCCCATTTCGAATCATTCCATTTGCAAAATTAATTCTATCATCCACCTGTATATAGAAAAAAGAATCTAAATATTTCAATAATAATGTAAAATCAAGTACTGGGAACTTTATTCCCTGTTTTTCAAAAATCCCCTGCATATCCTGCATACGTAAACCATTTCTCGAAATTGCCAAATAGCGAAGTACCTCTTGTAATAAGTCCATATTCTCACTTACTTTGTCAACACCATTATACATAACTGATACAAAGGCTTCCTCTATTTCATCTGGCATATTCCGTATAACATCTACTCCCAAAGAAACAATTTCTTGCTCTGTCGATGCTTTCCCCAATTCATCTGCATCTAGCATATTTAATCTCTGAATTAAAACTGCCAAATACAATGGATTTCCTGCATTTTCTTTTTCTAAAATTTCCTTCTCTATATCTGCATATGTATTCCTTGCATAAGAAGTAAAAATCCCTTTTAACACTCCTCTTGCTTCTTCTTTCGTTAGTAACGGAATAGACTCAACTTCTCTTTCCATAATAAATTTTGTAGGCAACTTATACCAATCTACACACGATATAATAAATTGGATCTTTTCTCCTTGCATAAAAAAATCCAAATTTTTTACATGTTCATCTTGCTGTAATTGCTCCAATCCATCCAAAAAAATATAGACTTTTCTATTTCCGAGATCTTGACTAATTAACTCATGTAAATATGCCTTCCAATCATCATATGTTATTGTTTCTCTACCATTTTGTTGTGCTTCTTTTTCTCCATAATGCTCTTCTTTCTCAAGCAATTTTTCCAAATAATAGACAAGCTGTTGTATAAAATATTCTGCAGTAGAACTCATACTTCCAACTCCAGCAAAAAAGGAAAATACAATTTTCCTTTCCTCCTGCAATCTTTTTACCAGTTTACATATAATGGATGTTTTTCCACTACCAATTTGTCCCTGCAAAATCAATGGGCAGGTACTATTAACTACCTTCTGATAGTATCGTTCTAACAATTGTTCGCGACCTACAAAGGAATGTAATTTACTTTCCATAAGTGCACGAAAAGCAAGTTGTTCTTTCTCCTGCCAACTCATACTTTCATACTCTTTCCACTCCTCTTGAAACAATTCCAAAAAAGCTTCTATTAACACATCCTCTAATGGTTTTCCATCCACATGAAATCCAACTAATTGACGGACAGAATTATCCCATGTACAAGAATACGAAATCAAACGTTCTGGATCTCCTAAATCATGTGCAATTCGTTCTTTTAGTTCCTGTAATTTTCGTTTCCCTTCCTCTTTATGTTCTGCATATAACTCTTTCTCTATTCCATCCAACATATGAACAACTGGATTTCGAAAACATACAATACAACGATCAAGTTCTCCATATTTTTCCGACAAAGCACCGTATTCCACTTCAAGTGCTGTAATACTTTTTATAAAGTCATTTGTTTCATATTTGTCGCTCCTATTAGATACTGCTTTTTGAATCTGATCCTCTCTCATCATTGTACCATAACGTTCACCCAGAAAAATGAGCATATAAGGATGACTACGCTCAATCTCATCCAAACAAACCTTTAAAACCTTTGCTGCTCCTTCTTGCGTTTCAAGTGTAGATGTATCTACCCCCCAGCGCAAATCAATCACACCTACGTTTTCCCCATATCTTCGTGCTTCTTTACGAAGTGCAGGAATTACACGTTCCTGTACTAAGTCACGTTCTGCCTGCATATCAATAAACGTACTTGAAATAAATATATTCTTCATTTTCCCCCTACTTGTATTTCACACACTAACTTATTTCTCTACCGCATCCACAAGTTCATACGTTTCTTCCATAATATTTTCTTTAATCACATATACATTTTCTATGTCTTCCGCAGAAACCACATAATAGTCTCCTGCCTCGCCATATAAGAATGAATCACAATGTTTTGTATATACAGTAAATTCTTCTTCTACCTTTTTTCCATAAACAAAAGAATCTTTTATTAACTTACATTCTCTTACTTTTGTAGAATCAATCCCATTTCTTTCACACACATCAACAATCTCTAGATTTTCTCTAGTATCCATAATTTGATATTTACTTTCAAATAATTCTCGAGGAATCGGATATATATCGTCTTGCTTACCAATCATAATGAATATATCTTTACTAGAAACTATTTCTACATCACCTTCTAATGTATGCAAAAGAATCTGCTCCCCTTCTTTTTTTACATCTACACTCTTTATAAAGTGTACCGTTATTTTCTTTTTCCTATATTTTCTTAATTCATTCCAATCATAATAAATTATTTTTCTTGCATTATTTTCCATAATTCCAATATGGTCTCCCACCATGTACTAACTATCATAATCGTTGTAACACCAATAATTGCCCGCTTAAATATAGTTACTATTTCTTCCTCTTTCTTTGAAAAATTTATCACCACTTTATTCTTTCTAGCATTCTTTTCGGTCTGTATATATTCATACAAAAGAACATTTGCAGGCAAACTACGTTCTAACTCATTAATTACTTCATATTTTGCGCCATTCATTTTTTTAAAATTTTCAATTTGAGAAAACCACTTATCACAACACTTTACCCCCATAAACATAATCACAATATACATCAATGTTCTAATTAACTGATTTACACCCAATAATTGATCACTAAACAAAATCCCACCTATTAAAATAGACATCATTGATACAAAAAAATTATTCATATTATTTCTTTGAGCACTAATATTCGCTGCCATTTCATTTGCCGTTTTCCACTGCTCTAATAACATATTACAATATGCCTCTGAACCAACTAATTCTTCAATATATCCATTGAATAGTTCAATCTGTTCAAAATAAACCTTTTCATATATACCCAAATACATTTTTTCTCGGTTACTAAGATTTGAATATATATTTTCCTCTAATAAATCTTTTATACAATTACATATCTCTTTCTTTCCAGGATTAAGCAACGTATTTTCAATACCTTTTATACCGACTAAATTTTTATAGTCTTCTTTATAGAAATAGTTTTCTATAATAGCATTTACTTTCCTCTTTGTAGATTCTTCTCTTGCAAAATCATAATCTATATCCGTATCATCTTCTAATACAAACTGAAACAACCATACATCTCTTTTCAAATAATATGCTATATGTTTTTCAGGAATTTGCATCATTTTTGCCATCACAAGCTTTCGTACTTGAATCTCTTCTTCTTTCTTCCATCCATTAAAAACATTCGTTAGTAATTCTGTTTTTTCTTTCCAATAATCTGCTATGCTTATATTCTCCATATTAAAATCCGAAACCTTCCTCTTGTGTATATTTCATAAATATCGTAACGATTCAGTACCTTCATAGTTACAATTCGCAAACCCATAAAAATCAGCTTGGCCGATGGGTTTGCCCACTCCTGAATCATGTTCATACGCTCAAAACAGCAAGTGTTTTGAGCTGTCCTGAATAGCTACTAAGTATCTACCTAAGCCAACATTAATACATTTCAATTGTACCATTTATTTTACTTTAAAACTACAATTTCAATAAACAAAAAAGGGCAATCTCCTTTCACCTGACCCACTTTTTATAGTCAGCCTTTTCTTCTATTTCTGTTTGTACGAAAACACCTCTGCCTTTAATCCCATTCTTTGTATTTTCCATTTGGAACGCATCACATCAAATTTATTATTAAATTCCAGTATCCTAGGTACACGCACCCATAGCTCATAAATTGTTTTGGATACACTCTTAGCAATGGGCGTTGTTCCAGAATTTGGCTCTTGGTATCTTTTTTCACAATATGGGATGGCGGTCTTATCAATCCCGGTGTTCTCATGTCCTCATACATATCCACAATCTCCTTCTACTATTTAAGCATACTATAAATCAACCTATTTCGTCTATCCATAAACTAATCGTTTACCCTAAACCACTGGTTCACAAAATCCTATTTTCAAATAAATTCACCTATGCTAGAATAAATTTACGCAATGATTATTCAGGTACTGAATAATTACTTTTCACAAAATGTATACGGAGGTTCAGATGAAATACAATACACATTTAGATATTACGAACTTAAAACAAAACGACTTTAAAGACGAATTAACCCTTAATTTAACATCATTGGTTTATATTCTTGGAAATCCATTACTTCGACTAGAAGAAATAGCTGCTTCCCCGGATTTTACACAGGGAAAAGATACATTTTTTGCAGGCATTCAGGTTACCGGTGTTATTTTAAACATGATACACACCCTGGTTCCTCAGGTCAAAGAATCAGAATACGCAGATATATATAATGCCAGCATAAAAGCTATGAATGTTCTTTATCGAGATAAAATTTTTGCAGACATTCGCAAAAAATATACAGAGGCTGCTGAAATTGATAAGAGTCTCGTTGAAGTCGGCGAATTGGATGAAGATGAAGTTATGGAATTTACCGATGAAGAATTAAATTTGCATATAGACTATACGCTCATCTCTGGTCTTGCGTTCATCAATATGGCTTTCTATGTGACATACAAAGATCAATATGACTTATTAAAATTAGAAGATATTGACAACCCGGAATTTTGGTACAATAAGTATTTTGACCTTTTTATCCACAACATGAATTATCTTAATTTCGTAACGTCTATATAACAGCACCAAAAGGGACGCCCTCATAAAATAAGGCTTCCCTTAAAGTTATAGGAATATATAATCTTTTTATAGATCCAAAAAAAGAAGAGGCTCTTTCGGCCTCTTCTTCATAGTTTTTGTTACCACGTAAAATATCGTCTACGCTGGTTTGAAATAATGAACTCAGTGCATACAGGTTATCAATGGTCGGCATACTATCGCCTCTCTGCCATTTGTAGATAGCCTGTGTCGATTCAAGTCCGAGATAATCACGAACCTGCTCGACTGTCAGTGCATTGGCATTGCGAAGTTCACGAATGCGTGCACCTGTTGCTACTGTGTCTAAAACTGGGTATCTTTCCATATGTATTGCCTCCTCTGTGTAAATAATCCTAATTAAATAATTAAATAGTTACAACATTCTCTAACTACTGTTAATCCCACACCCCTGTGGTCCAAAGAATGCAAGGCAATCTATATATTTGATTCTCATCAGTGTAATATTATAATACCTTCAGTTTTTATAGTCAATATATTTTATGATGTAGGTGTCAAAAATCAGTTTTTTGAAGGTCTTTGACACACATACAGACATTTTTGTTATTACTTAATGAAACCAGAAAATTGTGTTTTTAAATAAATTAACTACCTTACACCTATATTTCCTTGAAATCAAAAAATCAATCAGCTATTTCATATTCATCTTGTAAGCACTCTTGCAATCATGCAAAAATTCCACTAACTTTAGACTTAATCCTACTCTTCCTGCATATTCGCCAGCTTCTTTGCCTGATCAGGTGCTGTGTGGGTATGCGTCTTTGGAGCAAATAGGGGCTATACACATACGTTGCTTTGCATTAATACTTTTTGTTCTGTATTTGTCCGCATTCTTCTTTTGCCATATTCATAGCAAATACATAGGTATCTGTATCCATTAGATTATCCTTAAACAATTGATACAAGAAGAATCGAACCATTGCATAACTACTGACCAAACTCTTGTTATTACTGGATTCCATATCTTACCACACCTCCTTTATCTTGAAGTGTGTGGTATATTAGCATGGAAATTTTATTCTTACAACTTGAATTTGTAAACAGATTACATCAGCTCTTTCTTCAAGAATAAAATTTTACTTTCAATCTCATCAATTATTAATCTAAAGTCTTCATCTGTTTTTCCTGTTGGGTCTTCCAACCCCCAATTATCATCAAATGCTCTACCAATAAATGGGCAACCAACATTACATCCCATAGAAATAGCTATATCTGGTTCTGGAATTTCAGAAATCAACTTTGAATACTGTGTCTGCTTCATATCAATCCCATATAACTCTTTCATAATACGTACTGCATCTTGATTTATCTGTGGTTTTGTTTCTGTTCCAGCAGAATAACTTTCAAAGACATCCGATGCTAAATATTTTCCCAATGCCTCTGCAATTTGACTTCTACAAGAATTATGCACACATATAAATGCTACTTTTTTCTTATTATTCATTACTATACTATATTTTAACTTAATTTCACTTTTTTCTTTATTCTCTCATATTCGTAACCAAA
>CAYVGA010000079.1:0-10696 GCA_964449855.1 uncultured Lachnobacterium sp. | reverse complement strand
AACTGAAAAGGAGAATTAGCGATATTGCTGCTAATTCTCCTTTTATCCCTTAAAAATCTAATGAGGAAAACACTGTTTTCTTATACTCGTTTTACTTTCTTTAAAGCAACTAAAATCACAGCACCTGCAAAAGCCATGAATGCACTAAATAATCCGAACTGTGCATAATCTCCGGTTTTTGGTGACTCTTGTTGTTGGATAAATTTAAACCATCAATTTATACCTTTGTGAACTTCCTGTTTATTTCTCCAAAAGTCGAATGTATTTCACTACATCCTCTATACTAAGCTCAAGTTCATCCGCAATCTGCTCAACAGACTTGTTCTTTTCTAATTTTTTCCGAATAAGACGCAAATATTCCTGCTCTATTCCTTGTTCTATTCCTTGCTCTATTCCAATCTTTATCCCTTTTTGAATACCTTTGTTCTCTACACCGTCACTTAAATTACACATATACTCTATCTCCTCTTCCATCTTCTCTGTCATAGAAATTTTAAATTCACTCTCCAAAATTGACTTTTTCTCTTTTGCTTTCTTATCCGATGACAGCAATACATCTAACAAACAAAGCAATTTATTTGAAGCTTCTTCCTCATACTCTCCAAGACAGATCATAACTACATTTATTAAATCATAATATTCTTCTTTTTCTTTTACATTACCAACATGATTTTTCTCTGTCAAGATATATTCCGTAATTGTGTTATTGCGTTTCTTTGGTGGATTCATACATATCCAGATGCTGTACACTTTCTGAATCTTCTCATAATGTGATTTCGTAAATACCGTGCCGTATTGCGATGAAATCATGCGTGCACTGTAATAAATCCCCCGCTTGATAATTGGATACCCGGGATAAAAATCATTCTGTGCCTCCACATTTATAATCATTTGAACAATTTCATTCGAATCCGGTACAATGGCCCGAAACTGAACATCATATGTAATACTGCCTTCTGTAAGAGAATCATCTTCTACCCCTGTACCTGCAATTTTAGGTACATTTGTTTCATCCGGCAAAACTTTTGTTTCCGCCACTTTGGGTTCACCTAGAATAAATCGCTCCACAATTTCTTTTACATCATACTTCGCATACTCTCTCATGGTATGCTTCATTATCCATGCAAGGATAATTTTTTCAGCAAGGACTTTCTTGCAAGCCGCATC
The DNA here is from genome assembly GCA_964449855.1 of uncultured Lachnobacterium sp. Classification (GTDB taxonomy): domain Bacteria; phylum Bacillota; class Clostridia; order Lachnospirales; family Lachnospiraceae; genus Roseburia. Next base: position 9,529 of record CAYVGA010000079.1, on the reverse strand, counting down.
ATATTGGGATTTTTGTTCCCCAATATCAATGCTTTGTGCTAATGTTGTTTTTTGTTCCATATGCCTCCTACTTTTGCAAATCATATGAAACTCATCTGCAAGAACTATATACAAAAACATATAACAGACAATGTTTTGCATTCTTTTCTTATTTTTTTTAAACATGTTAACTGGAATAATTCCCGAAATCGGGAATGATATCAAAAACTACTCAATGTTTTTGATATGGATAACTTGATATCTGACGATATTCACCATCAGATATGGATGCCTCCTGCATCCGACACTCTGCAAATTCAAGATAAATACATAATTCCCACAGACTATTTCATATGTATTGTCTGTTTTGTTAATTATACTATAATGCTATACCAATCACAAGAACAACTTCAAATAAAAAGGAGAATTAGCAATATTACCACTAGTTCTCCTTTTATCCTTTAAAAATCTAATGCAGAAAACACTGTTTTCTTATACTCTTTTTACTTTCTTTAAAGCAAATACCATCACAGCACCTGCAAAAGCCATGAATGCACTGAATAAGCCAAGCTGTGCATAATCTCCGGTTTTTGGTGACTCATTCTCACTACCATTATTGGTATTCTCCTGACTTCCCGGATTTGTTGTATCATCTGCTTCCGGTTTCTGACTTTCTTCGTATGCTTCATACAAATCTGCCGGATTATCCACGGTCACTACATAATCCGAACAATGGTCCTGTGTTACTGTAATATAACCATTTTCATTTACAGTCACTTTCTGTACTTCGTTACTGTTATATGTATTCGCATCATTTAAAAGGAAGTAGAATACTTCTTTGCCTGCATAATCTTTTCCTACAAAAATCTGAATGGACGCACTTGCCGGAAGTACACCGGAATATGCATACGAAACTTTTGTAATAAAACTGTTTTGGGTAATAAATGCAGGAAGTTTTGCATTTGCAAATTCCGTTGTTACAGTTGTTGTAAAATCATATTCGGTTTTGCCGGTAGTATCATTTAACTTGCTTCCCTTTGCAAAAGTAATGGTTACGGAATCATTTGGTTTTACAACTACATCCTGTGCAGCAAGCAATTCTGCAAAATTATCTGCGTTGTAAATAGGTTTGTTTGGATTCTGTGGTGTTGTTGGGTCGGATGGGGTTCCGCCTTCATTTGGAGTATCTCCGTCCGGTTCGCTTGGGTTCGATGGATTTTCATCTTCACCTGGAAGATCTCCCGGTTCATTTGGATCATCTTCATTTGGAATATCTTCGTCTGGTTCACCGATTGGGTTTCCGTCTGTGATAATGATACAGCCGTTTTCTTTAAATTTGTCTAATGGACAATATCAAAATGCGAGTAAACAGTAACACTTTTTATACCTTTGTGAACTTCCTGTTTATTTCTCCAAAAGTCGAATGTATTTCACTACATCCTCTATACTAAGCTCAAGTTCATCCGCAATCTGCTCAACAGACTTGTTCTTTTCTAATTTTTTCCGAATAAGACGCAAATATTCCTGCTCTATTCCTTGTTCTATTCCTTGCTCTATTCCAATCTTTATCCCTTTTTGAATACCTTTGTTCTCTACACCGTCACTTAAATTACACATATACTCTATCTCCTCTTCCATCTTCTCTGTCATAGAAATTTTAAATTCACTCTCCAAAATTGACTTTTTCTCTTTTGCTTTCTTATCCGATGACAGCAATACATCTAACAAACAAAGCAATTTATTTGAAGCTTCTTCCTCATACTCTCCAAGACAGATCATAACTACATTTATTAAATCATAATATTCTTCTTTTTCTTTTACATTACCAACATGATTTTTCTCTGTCAAGATATATTCCGTAATTGTGTTATTGCGTTTCTTTGGTGGATTCATACATATCCAGATGCTGTACACTTTCTGAATCTTCTCATAATGTGATTTCGTAAATACCGTGCCGTATTGCGATGAAATCATGCGTGCACTGTAATAAATCCCCCGCTTGATAATTGGATACCCGGGATAAAAATCATTCTGTGCCTCCACATTTATAATCATTTGAACAATTTCATTCGAATCCGGTACAATGGCCCGAAACTGAACATCATATGTAATACTGCCTTCTGTAAGAGAATCATCTTCTACCCCTGTACCTGCAATTTTAGGTACATTTGTTTCATCCGGCAAAACTTTTGTTTCCGCCACTTTGGGTTCACCTAGAATAAATCGCTCCACAATTTCTTTTACATCATACTTCGCATACTCTCTCATGGTATGCTTCATTATCCATGCAAGGATAATTTTTTCAGCAAGGACTTTCTTGCAAGCCGCATCATATTGGGATTTTTGTTCCCCAATATCAATGCTTTGTGCTAATGTTGTTTTTTGTTCCATATGCCTCCTACTTTTGCAAATCATATGAAACTCATCTGCAAGAACTATATACAAAAACATATAACAGACAATGTTTTGCATTCTTTTCTTATTTTTTTTAAACATGTTAACTGGAATAATTCCCGAAATCGGGAATGATATCAAAAAATACCGAAATACTTTTTGATACGGATAACTTGATATCTGACGATATTTTCCATCAGATATGGATGCTTTCTGCATCCGACATTCTATAAATTCAAGATAAATATATAATTCCCACAGACGAATTCATATGCATTGTCTGTTTTGCTAATTATACTATAAGCCTCTCCCAAGCACAAGAACAATCTTCGTGTCTTCACGACAAATGCATGAATTATATCATGCATCTGTCGTGTTTCTGAATAAATTTCCAATTATACCATCTCATCCGCCAACGTATTCAATTCCTCTTTTGTACATGCATTCATTACGGAATATATCGTCACCATTGGCTCTACAATCTCAATTTCTTTCATATTTTCCAGCATTTCACGAATAGTACGTCCTGCCGATGGCGACCAGGTTCCATTTTCTACAATCGCCACTTTTCGCTTTTGATATCCCTTGCTTTGCAAACGATTTAGGAAATCCTTAATTTGTGGGAATACTCCTGCATCATAGCTGGCCGCCGCCAAAATCATACGGTCATAACGAAACGCATCTTCAATAACCTCTGCCATATCGTCTCGTGCCATATCACGCAAAACCACTTCTTCAAATCCTTTTTCCTGTAACAATTTTGCCAAATAGTCTGCTGCCTGCTTTGTATTTCCGTGAAAAGAACCATAGGCAATCAATACACCGCTTGTTTCCGGTTCATATCGGCTCCATGTATCATACAATTTCAAATATTCATCCAATGGATCAGATAACACCGGACCATGCGATGGACAAATCGTTTCAATCTTTAAATCTTTGACTTTACTTAACAATGCCTGTACCGCAATCCCATATTTTCCCACGATATTAAAATAATAGCGTCTGGCTTCGCATGCCCAGTCTTCATCCTCTGTTACTTCCAGTGCACCAAACTTTCCAAAAGCATCTGCTGAAAACAAAATACGTTTGGTACTTTCATAAGTCACCAAAACCTCCGGCCAATGCACCATAGCTGCCATATAAAATGTCAGGGTATGTTCACCCAAACATAACGTATCCTTTTCTCGTACCACCAATTTTTTCATAGAATCTACGCCATCTATAAACTGCGATAAAAATAAAAACGTTTTCTGATTTCCCACCAAGGTCAATTCCGGAAAACACTCCAGCAATCGGAGAATTCCACCTGCATGATCAGGTTCCAAATGCTGGATAATCAAATAGTCTACTTTTCTTCCTTGCAATTCCCTGCAAAGATTTTCCATCCACTCTTTTTCCATACGAGCATCTGCTGTATCAATCACCGCAACTTTTTCGTCCAAAATTACATAGGAATTGTAGGACACACCATCCGGCACCACATATTGGCTTTCAAACAAATCCAAGGTTGTATCATCCACACCGATATATTTTATTTTTTCTGCAATTTCCATTATTTACACGCTCTCCTTCACATAAAAATTTATCTGTAACTATTCTGTTTCATTCTCAAAATGTAACGATTAAGATTTTGGGACCTTTACATTGAATAGTTATCTTCATATAATCCTAGCATACACAAACCAAAAGGTCTTTATGTAAATAATTCCAAATTTAAAAGGAGTCATCGCAAACTATTTGCAACAACTCCTCTTTCGTTTAATCTTCTGCCCGAATCGCCCAACGCATTTTCGTACATTTTGCACGTCCATTCCGCACACATTCTTCCTGCGAAGGACGAATCACATCCTTAGAAACCTCACTGTAAATCCCCATTTTCTCGAATTCCTTAAAGGAGCGCTTTACAAGCCGGTCTTCTCCGGAATGGAAGGTCAAAATTGCGACTCTTCCGTTTGGCGCAAGTACCTCCGGAAGTTTATCCAAAAATGCATACAGAACTTCGAATTCACTGTTTACATCAATACGCAATGCCTGGAACGAACGCTGACAGGATTTTTTCACTGCTTCTTTTCGGCTTTTCTCTGCAAATGCCTTTTCCGGAATGCTACTTAATGCTTCTTCGATTACTTCCTTAAAATGTGTAGTTGTCTCAATCGCTTTTCCACGTTTTCTCCAATTCAGCACCGTCTTTGCAATCTCCTCTGCATATGGTTCGTCTGCATTTTCGACCAACATACCAACCAGCTCTTCGTAGTTTACCTCTTTTAATCTGTCTGCCGCACTTTCCCCTTTTTGCGGGTTCATACGCAAATCCAATGGACCTTCTACCTTATACGAAAACCCTCTCTCCGGATTATCAATCTGCATTGAAGAAACTCCAAGGTCAGCTAAGATAAAATCAAACTTTTTCCCTGTATCTTTGGTCACCTGATCAATATCCGCAAAATTCTGTAAACGCACGGTTAAGATTTCTTCCCCAAATCCCTGCTTTTCCAAACGTTCTTTGGTCTTTGCTGATTCAATCGGGTCTACATCCAAGGCATACATATGTCCATTTCCTTCTAATTTTTCTAGCATGGCTTTCGTATGTCCGCCATAACCCAAGGTCGCATCCAAACCTGTCATACCTGGTTTTATCTGTAAAAAATCCAAAATTTCCTGCACCATAATCGAAATATGCATCCCTGCCGGCGTACTTCCCTTTTGAATGACCTTTGCTATGGTATCCGCATACTTTTCCGGATTGTGTTCCTTATATTTTTCTTTATAACTTCTTGGATGCGTGCCGGAATAACGCACACGTCTCTTATGCACTTTTTCTTGGTTTTCCATGATTCTCTCCCTTGCATTCTATTTATGGTCTATTCTAACATAAAACTTCTAAAAGTAACATTCTTCTCTTATAATAATTCTTCCGCACGCTTTAACGCATCATCGATATGTGCACAGAAATTTTCTTCTCCAATCAACATATCAAATCCGGCCTTTTTCATAACACGCATTGGCTGTTCATTCACATGAGACAGAACCAGCGTAATGTTTTTCTTCTGGCATTTTTCATAAAACTGCTCCAAGAAATGCATGGCTGTTGCATCCAGTGCCGTTACACTTCTCATTCGAAGAACCAACACATTATATTTTTCTTTCAAACGAATATTTAAAATCTTATCCGCTGCCCCAAAGAATAAAGGTCCGCTGATTTCATATACAACGGTATTCTTTGGCACTTCTCTTAATGTAATACTGTCCGGGTCATTTTCGTCATCAATGTATTTCCAGCCTTCTACATCAGTTACTTCGCTCATACGACTCATAAATAGCATTGCCGCAAGTACAATACCTACGCCGATAGCCACAACCAGGTCAAACATAACTGTAAGTACAAACGTCAGCAATAACACCGCAATATCGCTCTTTGGCGCTGTTTTTACCAAATGAACAAATTCACGCCATTCTGACATATTGTAAGCCACCATGAACAAAATGGCTGCAATTGTCGGCATTGGAATCATACCTGCAAACGGCATGAACAACACCAGAATCAACAATAACACAACCGAATGAATCATACCTGCAATCGGTGTTCTGCCGCCATTTTTTACATTTGCAGCCGTTCTGGCAATTGCACCTGTGGCTGGAATACCCCCAAACAATGCGGAACCCACATTACCGATTCCCTGTGCAACCAATTCCATATTGGAACGATGCTTGCTGTTTACCATACTGTCTGCAACTACGCAGGACAATAACGACTCAATCGCTGCCAAAATAGCAATCGTAAAGGCATCCGGAAGTACGCTTTCTATCATGTCAAAAGAAATCGCCGGCAACTGGAACTTTGGCAATTCCGATGTAATCGTATACAGTTCACCAATCGTTTTTACATTCATGTCGAATCCATTCACCATGATGATACCAGCCACCACTGCTACAAGCGAACCCGGTATCTTTTTCAAAAAGCCCGGTAGTTTTGGGCAAAGCCACAATATAATAGAAGAAACAAGACCTACCATAACCGCTGACCAATTTATGGTTCCAATATGATACATCACTTCTTCCACTTTTTCGATTGTCTCAATCGCATTTACGCTTGGATCCGTTGTCAATCCCAAATATGACTTAATCTGCCCAATGACAATCGTAACTGCGATACCTGAAGTAAAACCTGTCGTAATGGTATATGGAATGAATTTAATCAGACTTCCCATCTTCAAAAAGCCCATTAAAATCAAAATAAATCCTGCTAAAATGGTCGCAACCACCAAGCCTTCCATACCATTTTCTGCTACAATTCCTGCTACAATCGTTGCAAATGCTGCTGTCGGTCCGGAAATCTGTACCCTGCTTCCTCCAAAGAAAGAAATCAGAAATCCTGCGATAATCGCCGTATAGATACCTTTCTCCGGTGTTACCCCGGATGCCAGAGCAAGAGCAATCGACAACGGAAGTGCAATAATTGCAACAATGATACCAGCGATAATGTCATTTATCAACTGTTCTTTCGTGTATGTTTTCATAACCGAAAACAACTTTGGTTTCAATTTTTCCATTGTTTCTCTACTCCTCATACGTAAAAAACTCGTGCTAAGATTTGGTAAAATTTGCACGAGTTTTATCATATGCCTTTGTTTTTGGATTTTCAATGGGCAAGTATACAAGATTTTGGAGAAAATATGCGAAAGAATGTACATGTTTACGTAACTATTCAGGACAGCTCAAAACACCTGCTGTTTTGAGCGTAAGAAAGTGATTTAGGAGTGAGCAAACCCATCTGCGAAGCAGATTTCTCATGGGTTTGTGAATCGTAACTGTGAAGGTACTGAACAGTTACGCCTAACCTATATTTTCCCTACTTTACTTTTTTAAGCACCTCAAGCTCTTTCATCATATTTTTTCTTCGCTTCTTATCAAACAACACCCGAAGCAGGCGATACAGCCACCCTATAGGCAATAATATCTTATGCTTATAAAAGAATGGATAATGCTTCTCCATGACTTGCATATCGGGTATGATCCTGCTCCAAAGATATTTAAATTTCGACTTACTACCGCTTTTCTTCCGAAACTTCCTAACCCGGTTTTCCACACCACGCTCCACCGTGCCATACACACCGGAAGAAAGGTAATAAGAAAGCATATCCTTTTCCTCTGTTGATAACCGCTGTTCCAAATCTTCTATTCCATTTAATACAGCTGCATCAAAGACCTTCTTGCAAAGGCTTCTGCTCAACCTTTCAAACTCCTTAATCCCAAGCACTTCACATTCCTTTTCAATGTATGCAAAGTCCATCTCCGGCTTTGCCTTCAGATACACATAGAAATCAAGCAATGTGCGAAGTCCCGTACCGCTTCCGGCATAATGCTTGTATGCGTGAGATGTGATATACACATAAAAATCTTCATCCGTGAAATGATACCCATAGGAAGAATTATCATCTAAAATCAGCCTGTCCTTCACATTCCCGTAATACTCTGCCCATCCGTCCTGATGTAACTCACTATACAGGGCACTGTGAAGCTCAAAGTTGTAAACAGGCTCTTTTTTATACACATCATGATTTCCAACACCTACGGAAACCGCTTCATAACCCTGTGACTTCATATACTCCTGTACCTCGTCACAAAAGCTGTAATCAAACAGAATATCATTATCAGACATCTGTCTCATACCCACAGCCGGGTAATAATCCTTTAATACAATTCCCTTTAGTGGCAGATACCAGATACCCTTCTGTTCCATAAAGGAAAACAGCTTCGCTCTTTCTATATCAAACAGTACATTCTTTCTGACCGCCTTTGAAATCGCCTGTTCCCATTCCTTTGGCAGTTCTACACCGGCTTCCTTAACTGTAGCTCCTATCAACGCTACCAGAAAGTGTCTCTTGCTGACTTTATATAAAACAGGCAAATCCAATGTATCACAGTACTCCTTCCCTGGTACAAACCCGTTAATACCACATCCGGCAAGATACATCATATCAAATAATTCTTTCTTCATTTTCTCAACTTCTTTCCTACATTTCCGTTTGCTGAATGTGTCCATTCTCAAAAGCAATCCGTTTGTTACAGATATCAAGAACAGCCTTACGGTGTGTTGCTATCAATATGGTCTTATCCGTCAGCTGCTTCAGCTTCTCAATCAATCGTTTTTCGGTAGCCTCATCCAGTGCACTGGTTGCTTCATCTAGTATCAGCACCGGAGCATCTGCATACAATGCTCTGGCAATGGCGATACGCTGCATCTGCCCCTCGGATAATCCGGCTCCCTTTTCGCCAAGCATGGTTTCCAGCCCTTCCGGCAGCTCCCAAACAAAATCAGCACAGGCAAGTTCCAATGCTTTTTCAACCGTCATACCGGATGTGTTTTCTTTTCTGTAGAAAGCCACCACATCCCTAATTGTGCCACTCATAAGACAATTCCCCTGCGGAACATAGGCAAACATCCTTCGCCATTTTTTCACAGGCTCCTTTAAACCGTGAACAGTCTCAACACATATGCTTCCTTCCTCCGGCTCATATACGGACATCAGAAGTTTCAACAGAGTGGACTTTCCACAACCGGAGGTTCCCATAACCGCCACAAAATCGCCCTTGTGAATAGGAACATTCACCTTCGACAATACCTGCAGGCCCGAATCCCCATCATCCGCAGAGCTGTTTTTATAGGAAAACGAAACCTCCTGAACCACGATACCCTTCAACTGTTCTTTATATAACTGCAATGCCTCTGAAACAGATTTCGCCCCATCCGCACCGGAATCCTTGAACTGCTCTGCTTCCATCAGTCTCTCACAGCTTGCCATCATACTGTAAAACTTAGGCAAAAAGCCGCTGATATTTGCAAAGGGAGCCTGTATCTGTCCGATAAGCTGCATCACTGCCATAAAGGTTCCGTAGCTCATAGTACCCTTTAATATTCCATAGCCACAGAAAAAAGCACCCAGCACATATGCCCCATTCATCACCATTCCAAATCCGATGTTGCAGATGTTTGAAAAGTGGTTCTTTTTCATACGGACGCCCTTGTGCATTTTCATCTTATCTGCCGCAGCTTTCGTAACCTCCTGCTCCACACCATAGGAACGCACCACAAGCATCCCCGAAAGACTCTCCTGCATATACATCCGTAAGTGTCCATCCTGCTCCTGCACATTTT
>CAYVGA010000078.1:4466-10775 GCA_964449855.1 uncultured Lachnobacterium sp. | reverse complement strand
TTATTTCATTTTTACGTGAACAACAAATTCACAGTAGTTTTATGCAATTTTTCAATATTTGCTCATTTATAGTTATAAAAGAAATTGTTTGGAAAAAAATTCTTGAAGAGAATCATGGTGGAAATTTAAAAGAGTGGTTTGGACAAGCAGGCAGCATACTCAAAGCAAATGGAACAATCTGGGTGTATGAGGATGAGAATGTGTTTGTAAAGCAGCAAAGTGACCAGAACGCTTATCCAATCGTAAGTGAAATGTGGTTATTAAAGAAATGCAATGAGAATTAAATGTTTAGGGAAATCAAATTTTTTGCGGGTTGTATTATAAAAGTGATGGTGCTAAAATAGAGACACAGGAAGGTAACCTTTTCCCGATGTTGTTTCAGATGGCATCAAAATTCGTTCTGAATGGTGTTTCAAGACGTTTCTTAGTCTAGCCTTGCCTAATATCTATTTATAAATCTCTATATTCGAAGTGATAAAATAAACAAAGGGTAAATCCCTGTTTCTATGAAATCAGGGTACACCACTAATTGTATGTCTGATTTTATAGTTGAAATACTAGGAAAGAAGGACAACAATTGGGAGCAAAAGATATTAAAGAAGATTTGAAGGAATGTAGTTCTACGGAAATATTGGATATATTTGGCATAGATAGAAAACAAGTGCAGGCACAGAAATGGCGTGACTTGTTAAAAGCAGCCATTATATTACTTACTTTATATTGGGGTGTGGACAGATGGGATGGACCGACACACCTGCATGAAATGTTTGGTGAAATTGACGAAAATCTGAAACCATTTATCCCAGACTATCATGTGAATTTGGTTGCACCAAATCTGATTCAGGATTTTACCAAATTCAAAACAGAACTGGGGCAGACACTTGAGTTTATAAAGTATTCAGCGGATACACCTCATTTCAAAAAGATGTTATCCGAACTCAAAAACAAGAAACTTACGAATGAGACAGTATCTGTGATTAACTTGTTTACAGGTGCGAAGATAGAACTGAATGAAAGGGAAGAGGTGACGGATGTGTGTTTGGCGATTGAGGAAATAAAAAAGGAGTATGCAGCTGAACAGGTTGCAAAAGAAATCGTAAATTCCATTGAAAGTGCTATGAAAAATTTTCATGTATCATTGGAAGAGGCATGTAAAGGTTTAAAACATACCGTAGAAGAGTATGAAGATGCAAAGAAGTTTGTAGAGTCATTAGATATTGTATAACAAAATACAAGTAATGGTAAAGGGGAGTTGAAAGCTCCCCTTTTACTATTATGAAGGATGCAATATTGCACCTTTATATTATATAAGATGTTGATAGGGGTGAGTTATATGAAAAGGGTAGGGTTTCATGAATTTAATCATGTGTTGAATGTTTTTTCTTTCATATAGCAAAGAATCAGAATTATGTGGTGGATGAGAGTGTGAAGGACATGTTGCAGAAGCATTTTGAAAAGAGAGTGGATGCAGATAATTTTGGTAACGGAAAAGTGTTATTTTTGCAGCAAAGCGTTTATTCGGTGGAAAGGTGCTTTTTGCCATTTCTGCTTTCAAGAATGTGTGAGCTATGCTATAATTTTTAGATAAGGTTTTATCGAAAAATAATTAGCAAAAGGAGTCAAAACATGGACGAACAGAAAACACTAAAGAAGAATCTATGGATGTTCCCTCTTGGAACCATAGGGCGCGATATGATGTATAGTTTGGTTACAAATTTCTTGTTAACTTACATTTTGTTTACAAAAGGATTGGATGCGGCGCAGCTTGCAGCTATTACGGCTATTATGGTAGCAGCTCGTGTATTTGATGCATTAAATGACCCAATCATGGGGAATATTATCGAAAATACCCATACGAAATGGGGCAAATTTAAACCTTGGATGGTGATAGGTACTGTTTTTTCCTGTATCGTAGTTTTCATGGTATTTTCTACCAGCTTAAAAGGATGGGCATTCGTAGGATTATTTGGTGTGTTCTATTTCTGCTACAGTATCGCATACACGATGCATGATATTTCTTATTGGGGTATTGTGCCGGCGCTTAGTTCCGATGCAGGTGCAAGAGATGCGTTTACTTCCCGTGCGACATTGTTTGCGGGAGTAGGTGGTACACTTGCTTCCATTATTATTCCTATGTTTACGACAGGTGGAACTGCAATTGGTGGTAATGCGAGTACCGCATACAGCATAGTGGCACTTATGATTTGCATTATCATGCCGGCATTTTTCCTTTTTACGATTTTAGGCGTAAAAGAGCATAGAGAAACCGAAAAACCACAGAAGAAAGAAAAAGGTGTATTCAAGAAAATGATCAATGCGGTAAAACACAACGATCAGCTTCGTTGGATTACAGTGATTTTCCTGATTCAGCAGATTGGTAATGGTTTTGTATTAGGCGGAATCGGTTCTACTTACATTTACTTACAGTATGGATATGAAGGCGGATTGTATTCTCTTTTCTCGACCGTGGGTGTTGCTGCTACAGCATTCCTTATGATTTTCTATCCATCTATTTCAAAAAGAATTAACCGTAAGCCGCTGATGAATCGGATGGTAGTGATTTCTTCCATTGGTTTTGTACTTATGATTTTATCCAGAGTGATTCCGAGTAGTGGTTTTGCACTTTTGACCATTGGTTACATGATTTCAAATTTTGGTTTGTATTCCTATTATCTTATTATGATGATTTCTATCATCAATACGGTAGAATACAACGAATACAAAACAGGAGAACGTAACGAAGCGATTATTGCATCGGTTCGTCCGCTTGTTACAAAAATGAGTTCAGCATTTATTGTGGTAATGACGACTATTAGCTATATGATTTTTGGTGTGACGAATTATACGAACCAGATTTCGGATTTAGAAAGTGCAGCGGCAGCCGGTGCTATTACAGATGTGGAAAAATTAGAAGCCATTGAAACTGTAATCAGCAGCGTGGATCAGGGACAGACTTTGGGACTGCTCATTCTCATGGTTGTGATTCCATGTGTAATGATGATTCTTTCCAATGCTTTATATCAGAAACATTATAAATTAGATGAAGCAGAATACGAACGTATCTGCAAAGAACTTGAAATGAGAAGAAAATAAGTTGTTTTACATGTTTTCTCAAAGTCAATTACCTGTTGAGTGGTTTTGAGAAAAATAAAATAAAATAGGAGCAGGTGAAGTCATATGGAGAAATTAACGAAACAATCAAAAATAGGTGAATTATATCAAACTACAGTTGGACACGATGCCATTGATAAAGTGTTGCTGCAATTAAATATTCCGGCAGCTGCGATTACAAATCCAATCGTTTCTAATTTGAAAATTGAGGGATTGGAGAAGGTAATTGGAAAAAAATTTGAATCAGGATTTTTTGATGCATTGTTAAATTTAGTGAATTCCGATACGGAAGCACCATTTGTAAGCAAAGCACCGGTTACCGAAAAATGGTGGAAAGAAGCTGTGATTTACCAGATTTATCCGAGAAGTTTTTATGATACCAATGGAGATGGTATTGGTGATCTTCGTGGTATTATTGAAAAGTTAGATTACTTACAGGATCTGGGCGTAACAGCGATTTGGATGTCGCCAATCTATGATTCCCCAAATGATGATAATGGATATGACATCCGTGATTATCATAAGATTATGACGGAATTTGGCACGATGGAAGATTTCGAGGAATTATTAGCCAAAGCACATGAAAAAGACTTGAAAGTTATTATGGATTTGGTAATTAACCATACTTCGGATGAACATGAATGGTTCCGGAAAGCATTGGAAAATCCGGATGGTGAATACGGTGATTATTATTTCTTCCGGGATGGCAATGGTGGAAATGCGTATCCAAACAATTGGACCAGCTTTTTTTCAGGACCAGCTTGGAACTATTATGAAGATATTGATAAGTATGCACTTCATTTGTTCTCAAAGAAACAGATGGATTTGAATTGGGATAATCCAAAGGTACGTGAAAAGCTGATTGAAATGATTAACTGGTGGTTGGAAAAGGGTGTCGATGGTTTCCGCATGGACGTAATCAATTACATTTCCAAAACCGAAGGACTTCCAAATGGCGATAAGACCATTGGCGATATGATGGGATATCCTGGTATTGAGACTTATTACTATGGTCCAAACCTGCATAAATATCTGCATGAAGTTCGTACAAAAGCATTTGACCTGCACGATGCCTTTTCTGTTGGAGAAACACCGGGTGTAGGCATGAAGATGGCACAGATGCTGACTGGCGAAGAACGTAAAGAGCTGGATATGGTATTCTCCTTTGACAACTTGGAAACACCGGGGCATGTACGTTGGGATGACTACGAATATGATTTGAATTACTATAAAAAATACATCACGGATTGGATGTTGAATTATGGTAACAACTGTTGGATGTCCTTATTCTACAATAACCATGACAATCCTCGTATGGTAAGCAAGGTTAGTCTGGATCCACAGTATACGGAAAGTATCCAGAAGCTGCTTGCAGTTATGCAGCTTACATTAAAAGGTACACCATTTATTTATCAGGGAGATGAAATGGGATTGGTAAATTATGAGTTTATCAGTCCGGATGAACCAACTGACGTAGAAGCAAAAGGCCTTGTAGAAGAGCTGCGAGCAAAGGGAACGCCGGATGATGTGATTCTAAAAACCATTAATGCAGGTACAAGAGAACATACACGTATTCTTTTGCCATGGAATACCTATCCGGAAGATTTCCGTGAAGGGTTACGTCAGGAAATAAATGAGACAATTACAAAAACCTACAAGGAGTTGATTGCACTTCGTAAGAGTGACAAGGCACTTGTGTATGGAGATTTTGAAGTTATCAATGATAAAAAAGACCGATTTGTGTACAGCCGTACGCTTAATGGGACAACCTATGTGATAGACTGCAACTTAGGAAAGAAAAACCAGAAAGCATATATTCCGGAAGGCTATAAAGCGGTTTATCTTTCTAAAAATGAAATCTGTCACGAACTTAGACCATACGAAGCACGTATTTGGCGTAAATAAGAACAAAGCGGTTGCCGTGTTAAGCGAAACATCAACGAGATATAGATTTGTTATGTAATAATTTTTCTATATTTTGTATGAAATTTGGTAACAGTCAGCCATAAGCTGAACTGTTAAAATGTAAATAACCGAGAGATAAAAGGATTAAATTATGAATTTACGAATTTATGCTATGACACACAAGCTGTTTGATGTGCCAAATGATCCGTTGTATCAGCCATTGCACGTTGGACATGCCGGGGCGTTGGATTTGGGGTATCCGGGGGATGATACAGGAGAGAATATTTCCTGCTTGAATTGTTATTACAGTGAGCTGACAGGACATTATTGGCTTTGGAAGAACTGCCATGATGTGGATCACATCGGAACCTGTCACTATCGCCGTTATTTAATCAATGCACAGGAAAAAGTATTGACTAAAATGGAATATGAGAATCTGCTAAAAGAGTATGATCTGGTTACAACCAAGCGGGTGATACTAAACAATTCGTATCATTATGGATTTTCTGCAAATCATAATATAAAAGCATTGGATTGTACCGGTGAAGTGATTCGTGATTTGTATCCGGAATATTACGATACATTTGCGGCTTTGGTACAGGAAAATGAAACTTATTTTGGAAATATGTTTGTGACGAGTAAGCTTTTGTTTGACAAGTATTGTGAATGGCTATTTGCTATTTTTGAGGAAGTGTCGAAGCGGATTGATTTGAATACCGACGAAGATGCATATCACAAGCGTGTGTTAGGATTTATTTCAGAATTTTTACTTTTAGTCTGGGTGCGGGTAAATCAGCTAAAGGTATATGAATGTAAAGTTGGTATGCTGGGTGAGAAAGCGGAGACCCGGGAACTGAAAGAGAAATTGGCAGAATATTTTCGAAAAAAAGATGTGGATGGAGCAATGCAGTATTTTATAAAGGTAAAAACAGCACGCCCTGATGTGATGATGGAAGCATCGGATGTAACAGGAGAACTACGGCTTTGCATGCAGGTGATTGCGACGGCAGGAAAAGAAAAGGCTTTGTATGGAAGCTGCATTTTGGACAGGGTGAATGAATTTCAGACTTTGATGAAATTATTTACGGAGCTGAATCATGTGGTATACCGCAGGCATCGGGCATTGGGAAAGGCTCAAGATGAACTATGGAAACGTGATGCTGATTTTTTGAAAGAGCATCAGATTTCAGATGTGGCACTTGAGACAGCAGAAGCTGTTTATAAGGCTGTAACCAGAGCAGAGAGTACATCACCGGAATTTTTTGAAAAGCGAAATCATGGGAAGCAGACAGA
>CAYVGA010000078.1:0-4366 GCA_964449855.1 uncultured Lachnobacterium sp. | reverse complement strand
GCTGAACTGTTACGAAAACCTGTTGGTTTGAGCATAAAAACAGGATTCAAGTACGGAAGGATTAATAGGAGAATTGATATATGACATATGCAGATATTCGAAAAAATGAAGAAGTATTGGCATTTTTGAAAAAAGGAAATGCAAATCTACGTGTATTAGGTTTTACGGACCATTCAGAAGCTCACACCGGTTTGGTTGCAGACCGTGCAGCCATGATTTTGGACAGGTTCGGCTATAGTGCCCATGAACAGGAGTTGGCAAGAATCGCGGGATTTATGCATGATATTGGAAATGCAATCAATCGTAAAAATCATGCAGAATATGGTGGAATTTTAGCAAACGATATTTTAAAAGCTTATGATCTTTCGGTAGAGGATCGAATTACGATTGTTTCCGCAATCAGTAACCATGATGAATCTACAGGACGTGCCATGGACCCGATTTCGGCAGCATTGATTATTGCAGACAAGACGGATGTGCGTCGCAATCGTGTACGAGATGAAATCGCATCGTTTGATATTCATGACCGAGTAAATTATGCAGTTGTTGGCTCAAATTTGAAAATTGATGTGGAGAATAAAGTCATTTCCTTGAATCTGCAGATTGATGAGAGCATTTGTACGATGTATGATTATTTTGAAATTTTTCTTGGACGTATGATGATGTGTCGTAATGCAGCAGATATGCTGGGAGCGACATTTAAACTTAAGGCAAATGGTGTGAAGATTTTATAAGTAATGATGCAACGCTTAGTAGTGCATAGGATTTGTGAACATTATGCTTTCGATTTGTAAAGATATGGAATTGTTGGCAGAAGTAAAATTGAGGAAGAAAATATGTTAAGACCGAAAATTGGTTTAGACTGGGATGATGTAACTGCCCCATTTAATAGTATCGCTATAGCGATGGCAAATGACAAATATAGATATGAAACTCCATTATCTATGGACGAGATTACCAGTTGGGAAAATACAGGACGCACCAGTGTTATCAAAGAATTTTATCAGAACGAAGAACTTTATCAAAGACAGGTCGTGTCAGAAAAGACAAAGAAATCCATTCGTCAGCTTATGAAAATCGCAGATGTATATTTTATCACTGCCGTGTATCCACAGTTTATGGGGATTCGTGCAGCACAGATTTTAGAAGCGTTTCCAGAACTTCCTCCGGAAAATATCATTTTAGGAAATGCAAAGAATCTGGTACAGTTCGACATTATTTTAGATGATGCGATTCACAATGTTTTGGAGTCACCGGCGGCCTATCCGGTGCTGATGCGAAAACCTTGGAATTGGAAAATGACAGGACTTTTGTCCGTAAACAATATGGCAGAGTTTGTACATTTGGTAAAACAGATTATCAATGCAGCCATGCACAAAATCTACGAGATAAAAGTACCATCGGTATTGGCGTTGGTAGGGCCATCTGGTTCCGGTAAGAGCCGAATCGCAAAAGAACTTCGTCAGGATGAACGTTTTGAAAGTCCGCTGACCTATTGCACAAAACAGTCCTGTAAGCATCACTATCTCACAGAAGAGGAATTTGCAAAGCACAATTTTTTTGAGAAGACCCGTTATGCCGGTATCCAATATGGAACCAAAAAAGAAGATATTCAGGCTGTCTTAGACCGTGGACATTTTGCGGTGATGCCATTGGATATGTGTGGTGCCATTGCAATGAAACGCCATTTTCCAACAGCGATTATCTATATAAACAAAGATAAGGAATGTCTGATTCGAGATATCATTGAAGAAGATTATACCATAGAAGAAAAGACACTTCGTCTTTTGTCCATTGATGCAGAGAAACATAATCGTGCGATTTGTGATTATGTGATTGATAATACCAGGATGGATGGGGCAGAGCAGGTGTTGAAATTGATTTACAAATAGTATGGGATAAACTAATACAAAGAATCAAATTAGGACACAGGAATTTGTGTTAATATCACTGCCGCAAAGACCAATCCGCATCCAAATAATTCTTTTGCAGTAGGTTTTGTTCGTTCGTTAAAATATAAACGTCCTTTGTATGATTTAGTAAAAATATTTTTACGTCTTGGGAACAATATAATTGCAATTGATTTGGATATATTGTATAATTATTTTATAAAAAGACTAAAAATATTGTTAAATATGTTAGATAAATATATTTGACAGTATAAAGTTTTTTATGTAAGGAGTGAGGGTTATACAGATGAAAAAAGTAACAAAAAACACAGATGAGTCAAGACAGACAATACGTTCGCGAATAATTAAAATGGCAATTTTAATTGCGATGGTTCCGTTGATATTGTCGAGTATCATAAGTGCATTTTTTTCGTTTACAACAGGAAAAGAAGCAGCATATGAACAGTTAGAAAGCCGTACAGATAGTATTATGCAGCAGGTTCAGGCATATGTACAGCAAGGATATTCCGTAATGGAAGGTTTGGCATGTGGAACGGATATTCGTTCTTTGGATCCAGTATTACAAAGAAACATTTTAGTGAAAACACTGGAAAATAACCCGGGATTTATTCTTTTATATCAGCAGGATACAAACGGTGATCAGACAGCCCGTACGTCAGGGGAATTGGGAAATCGTGCAGATCGCTGGTGGTTTATTCAGGAAATGGAAACAAGAAAACCATTTGTTTCAAAATCTTATTATACGCTGAGTACAAATGAAGCCGTTACATCCATTGTATTTCCGGTTTTTGATGATCAGAATGAACTGACAGGTATTTTGGCTGCGGATTTTAGTTTGTCAAAACTTCAGGAAATTATTGAAAACTACAATACAGAAGATATGTATACCATCGTTATTGACGGCGAAGGAAATGTTATTGCACATGCAGATGAAACACAGGTTCAGGAAATTTATAATTACAAGAAATCCACAAAATCTGTAATCGAAAATGAGGTTACGAAAGAAGTAGCGATTACTTTGCCGGACGGATTGCAGGAATTAGCAACAGAAGTGCTAAGTGGAGCTTCCGGAACTGCTGAATTAAAAAATATGCAGGGCAAAAATGCGATTTACAGTTATATGCCTGTAGATATTCCGGGGGATTCCGATGCATGGGGAATTATTACAGTAGAATTAAAATCTTCTGTTTATGCATCTACCTATCGATTAATAATTATCACATCACTCCTAACAGTAGTAATGGTAGGTTTGGTTGTTTTATGGGCAGTTTCATTTGCAAAGAATTTAACAAATCCACTGTTGGATCTTGTAAATGTAGCAGAAAAGATTGCACAGGGAGATTTGGATGTTGAAATTGATGCAGGGGCAAACGATGAAATTGGTGATGTATCAGATGCATTAAGCAAAACGGTTGTACGATTAAAAGAATACATTAATTATATTGATGAGATATCTCAAGTGCTGTCACAGATTGCAGATGGAGATCTTAGAATTAATTTAAAATATGAATATGTTGGAGAATTCCAGAAAGTAAAAGAAGCATTATATCATATTTCAGAGTCTATGATTGAAGTTATGCAGAATATTGCAGATAGTTCGGAACAGGTATCCGGTGGTTCGGATGAATTGGCCAGAGCAGCACAGGGATTGGCTGAAGGTGCAGAAAGTCAGTCCATGGCAATTGAGGAACTGCTTAATACGACGATTGATGTAACAAGACAGGTAGAAGAAAATAAAAATGATTTTGAACAGTCTGCTGAAAACATTGAATCCGTTGCACGAATGATGGTGGATAGTCAGGAATTGATGAACCAGATGAGAAATGCAATGACAAATATTCATGAAACCTCACAGAAGGTAGTAGGTATTATCAAAGCGATTGAAGACATTGCTTCTCAGACGAACTTATTATCACTCAATGCATCGATTGAAGCTGCTCGAGCAGGTGAAGCAGGAAGAGGATTTGCTGTTGTTGCAGGCGAAATTGGTAATCTCGCAAATGAAAGTGCTCGTGCCGTAAATACAACCCGTGAACTGATTGGTGTATCCCTAGCTGAGATTGAAAAAGGAAATGCATTGGCAGCCGATGTAGTGGAATCATTAAGTATTGCTGTAGCTGAAATGGAAAGTGTAAATGTGATGATTCAGCAGAGTGCGAAAAAAGCTGTACTTCAAATGCAGAGTGTAAGTCAAATCAAGGAAGGCGTAAAAGAAATGTCCCAGGGTGTACAGGATAACTCTGCAATGGCAGAAGAAACTTCTGCGACAAGTGAAGAACTTGCGGCACAGTCTGTAGTCCTAAATGATTTGATGCGAAAATTTAAACTGAATTAGTATATAATTATAACTTGTTTTTCTAGTCAAATCGGTATAAAATGAAAAATAGAAAGTAAATAAATACAAAAAGGAGAAGTGTATATTATGTTTACAAAAATGATTAACATCTTAAAAGAAA
>CAYVGA010000077.1:0-10797 GCA_964449855.1 uncultured Lachnobacterium sp. | reverse complement strand
ATTCCATCCATGTTAACAATTCTTCCATAATACAAAATCTCCGTTTTTCTTTTATTATAACAAAAAACGGAGATTTGTTTATCGATTTATTTTTCATGCGTTTGTCGTGGTTTTATTTTTGTTTTTGAGATTAAAGTGTCCCAAAAACAAACCTCTTGACATCTATAAATCGTATTTCTTTCCAATATTCCTGCAAATCTCATCCGTACTTTTCATATATTTTTTTAATACTGTTTTACTTTTTTGTGTATGCATTTCTGGAGAAAGTTCATTCACCAAGCCCTCCAAAGCCTTTAATCGGGTTACCAATGACGGCATTGACTTCTCATATTTATCTACTTTCAGTGCAAACATCTCCACATCTGAAAAAATGATACCTTCTGCATTTTCCGCTTCAAACAAGCTGTACGCACCTGCCCTGCCCTCCAATCTAGTACATCTCTGTTTATCCAGATAGTCATATAATTGTGTTACAGCAATAATGTTCTGATATTTTTTCTGAATATCATTTCTTCCATATAAAGCACACAGCATTACATCCAGTTTTTCAATATTCGCTATTACATAGTTTTTTCGTTCTGTTTTCATCTGATTAATAACTGGCTGGTATTTTTCCGCTTTCTGCCTTAATTCCTCATTGTATCGTCTTCTATAAAACCCCATAAATTTTTTATATAATTTATCTTTTGGTAAATACTTCTTCTTTTTTTCATTTCCAATGATACAGCAAAGAAACATCCCCGTAAAAACTCCAACGATTAGTCCGAATTGTTTTTTTGCAACATAAGAAATCGCTCCACCAATCAAAACGCAGGCAGCGATAACTGCCATATGTATACATCGGAATTTCTGACATTCACTTTTTTCTAATGCTTTTAATTCTTCATTCCACCAGCGCTCCGGTACATTGTGAAACATATCCTGTGTACCACGAAAACCATGTACAGGTTCACATCGGCCGGATGCATTTTTTTGTTCACCTAAATAACTGGCTTTATTTTCTGGAGCAGGTATCTCAAAATTGTGCACTCCTTTTCCTTTTTTATTCTGATCTTCAGCATCTTTATAATAAATCGTATTCTTTTCTTTTTCCAAATAATCGATTCTCTTTTGATACATCTGATCAATTCGCTGATAGGTATACTTCTCCCATTCCAGGGTATAAATATCTTTTAAGTATTCTTTTATTTCATTCGTTTCCACTGTTTTCTCCTCATACTTTCTTTCAATGGAGTTATTATATCAAAACTTGCATTCTCGTGCAATTATTTTCTAATTAAGCCCCATAGAATAATTTTAAAAAGGAGAAAATTATGAAGAATGAGGCAAGTGTTGACCGCATTATACAAGTAAATAATACAAATATTGGAAAGAATATTGCTGAATTACGTAAAGAAAAAAAACTAAAACAAACAGAGATGGTTGCAAAACTTCAACTACTTGGTGAAGATATTTCCATTTTCTCTTACAACCGTATCGAAAAAGGCACACAAAACCCCTGTACATCTTTTTTATTTGCATGCTGTCAAATTTTGGAATGTGATATGAACAAAATTTTCAAATTTGAAAACCCTTGAGAGTTTCTCTTCTCAAGGGTTTTTTATCATCAATATTTTTTCTTCTTGATTTTACTATAAATAAGAATTGCACAAATTACGTCCCCGACAAAAATAAAACTACAGATAGCCATCATCATAGCTGTATCTTTTTTCATTATCCCCATGTCTCTGGCTGTCATCACTGCTTTTGCACAGTATACGGAAGAAGTAATCATAAACAGAAAACCAATGATAACCATAAATAAAATAACAAATGGTATGCTGGAGCCCGTTGACGATGCAATTGTTGACACTACCATTACAACTCCCATTAATAACACTACAACATAAAATGGCATATGTAACAGTTTGATTAACATCCCCCATAACCCCAATTCTCTGGCATTATGTTCACCACTATATGTCCATGCATTTATGATATTTATCACGCATAAAAGAATCGTTAATAAACAGTATATTCCGAAAAAGGAACCTGTTTCCGACAACATTCCTATAAAAAAGATGTATGGCCAAAGCATTAATAATACTGCCGGTGCCTTATTCACAAAATTCTTCATGGAATTTTTCATTAAATTATTCATTTTCTTAATAACCTTTCTACTACTTTTACGGTATCTGCCGTATTTGCCGCATTCATCTTATCTACAAAAGTTACATCCGCATTTGGATGATGTAGAAGCATGTCCGCTGCAAACATGGCATGCATAAGCTGTTCCTGACAAGGGTTTACAATCGTCATGGTCCTGCCCATTGCCAACGCTTTTTCATAAATTTGTTTCAATATCCAGTTTTCCTTTACGGAGCTCTGCCTGAAGTGCTTTCTTTCTTGTTGTGTTGATACGTTCCCCCACAACAAGGAAATTTCCATCTAAGTTGACTTCGAATTCTTCTATGCATTTCCAATGGTTTTCTTAATTCCATGCCCTTTGTCGCTTCTGCAAGGGCTTTTACATACTCTGGTGTCGTACCGCAGCATCCCCCCACCATACTTGCACCTGCTTCAATATAGGCTTTCTGTATCCCCATCACGATATCCGGATGTTCCACTGCCCATTTTTCGGTACATTCATCGACAGACATACCTGCTTTCATAAGACCGGTACCCATTGCACCATCCAGAATCACTGGTCCGTTTGCTATTATTTTTTGAAATTCCTGTTTTGTCATATTTTTACTCTTCGTAATTATTCGGTGCCCAAACAATTACCACTTTCATTTAATAATACTTTCCTATATAATAACCTAAGATAATAAAAACACAACACATTTTTATAAAAAAGGAGCAATTATGCCAGATATTAAACTTATTGCCCTTGATTTGGACGGCACTTTGTTCAATCACAACGGCGAAATCACACCTATGACTATTTCTGAACTGAACCGTGCTGCCGCCCAGGGCGTACACACCGTTATTTCTACCGGTCGTCCCTTTAACGGACTGCCTTTTGCACAAATCGAGGATACCGCCATTGAATATGCGCTGACCACCAATGGTGCAGCTGTTTACCGGATCAAAGACAAGGCTTGTCTCTATGAAAATACCATGGATTTGGATATGCTGACACCGGTTTTGGATTTTGTATTAAGCAGGGAAATTCACATTGATTTATATATTGACGGCGAAGGTTTTACTCCGATTCGCTGCCGAGAGAATCTTGGCCGATTGGCAGTACCGGATTCTTTGAAACGCTATATGATAGCAACCAGAACGCCTGTCGAAGATTTAGTTGCCTATGTAAAGGACTGTGGCAAAAAAATTCAAAAAATCAATTTGAACTTCTATCCACAGCCAGATGGAACCCTCGCTTACCGAGAGGAAACTATACAGTTTCTAAAGTCCCTATCTGCGATTGAAGTTGTTTGCGGCGGTTTCAACAACTTTGAAATCAGCAAAGCTGGTGTAACCAAAAGCACAGGCTTGCATGCCCTGACTGCGCATTTGGGCGTGACCATGGAACAGACAATGGCAGTCGGTGATTCCGAAAACGATTTTTCTATGATTAACGCCGCTGGTCTTGGAGTGGCTATGGGAAATGCATCGGATGACATCAAAGCCATCGCGGACTACATCACTGCTTCCAATGAGGAAGATGGTGTAGGGAAAGCCATCCAACGATTTATCCCTATCTTTTAGCCTTTTTCTGAAAGTTATTGTAACAGTCAAACGGATGGTGCTTCATCCTATTAACCTCGTGCAGAAATTCGTTTTTGTAATCGTCCAGCCTGTGGCTGGTGCTTACCTTTTTACAGTTTCTGCACCTATCTTATAGTATGCTGCCTCTACGCTTCTTGACGCAGAATTTTTACTGAATCTTTTAAAATGCCTATGGTTCTTTCGATTTCTTTTTTGGTGGTCTCTCTGCCAAGAGAAAAACGGATCGTGCCATAGGCATATTCTTTTGGCACCTGAATTGCTTTTATCACATGGGAAAGACTTGTCGTTCCTGCACTGCAGGCAGAACCTGCCGAAGCATAAATCCCCTCTTCTTCCAACAAAACTAAAAGTGCCGTACCCGATACCTTTCGAAATGACAGATTTACATTGCCGGGCAGACGTTTTTCTGCATGCCCATTTAATCGGACATCGGGAATTTCCCGCAGAACCTCTCGTATAAAATAGTTTCGAAGCGCGGTTTCTTCTTTTTGCTTTTTTACCATTTCTGCCTGTGCAATGGAAAACGCCTTTGCCATGCCGACAATTCCCGCTACATTTTCCGTTCCGGCACGTTTTCCACTCTCCTGTCCGCCTCCATGAATAAAGGAAGGCATTGTCACACCCTCACGAATATACAAAAATCCTACACCTTTTGGCCCATGAAATTTATGGGCACTGGCACTGAGCATATCCACCGGCATTTTTTTCACATGTATTGGCACCTGTCCAACCGCCTGCACTGCGTCAGTATGAAATACCACATCAAACTTTCGGCAGAGCTTTCCAATTTCTTCCACCGGCTGAATGGTTCCAATTTCATTATTTGCATACATAATAGAAACCAATGATACCTTATCCTCTGTTTGATTGCTCTTTCTTCCTATTTTTAGCAACTGTTCCAACTGTTTCATATCTACAATACCTTCTCTTGAAACCTCCAGATACGAAACATGATATCCCAAATGTTCCAAGTGCTCACAGGAGTGTAAGATAGCATGGTGTTCTATTTTCGAAGTAATAACATGTTTACTCTCTGCTTTTCTTTCTCCTGCCATGCCTTTAACTGCCCAGTTGTCCGATTCCGTCCCCCCGGAGGTAAAAAAAATCTCCGATGGTTTTGCATGAATTCCTGCAGCAATCTGCCCTCTTGCAAGTTCTATTGCCCGTCTTGCCTCCTCTCCCAATTCATATGTGGTGGATGCATTTCCGTATTTTTTGATAAAATAAGGCTCCATGGCATAGGTAACTTCGGGTAACATTTCTGTTGTTGCCGCATAATCAAGATATATTTTATTATTCATATTTTTTCCCTCTCCACATATAGTATTTATAAAGCCCCTTCCGGAGGTATTCCTATTTTAATGAAAATAAAAAAACACCCCTTAATCCTCGGCACCATTCTTTTAACAGGTGCCGGTATTATCAGCAGAATACTGGGCTTCTTTTATAGAGTATTCCTATCTCAAACCATTGGTGCTAATGGACTAGGTCTTTATCAATTGATTTTTCCTGTCTTTACGCTTTCTTTAGCTATATCCGCCAGTGGTATCCAGACTGCCATTTCACGTTTTGCTGCTTCGGAAAAAAACGGAAAACGCTATTTATATGCAGGACTACTCCTATCTCTATCCTTTGCTTTTTTGTTTTCCATTTTCATCTACCTGCTTGCACCCTGGATTGCGACGGATATTCTAAAAGAACCACGTACCTCTGAATTACTTCGTGTAATGATATGGGCAATTATTCCGGCCTGTATCCATTCCTGCTTTAATGGATATTATTATGGAAGAAAAAATTCCGTGATTCCTTCCGCCTGCCAGATTGTGGAACAGCTTGCAAGAGTATTTGGCACCTTGGTCATTTATCATATACTTTCGGAGCAGGGACTGCCATTAGAGCCCATTCATGCGGTCTGGGGCATGGTAATTAGTGAATTTGCAGGATTGTTTTTAAATATAACCGCCTTTCTTGGCGTGAAAAAAGAATGTGATGGCGATGCCGATGCGGCAAATGTATTACGACATCAAAAATATCCACTGTTTCACTCCATAAACAATACTGCGCTTTTATATACCGCAGCACATGCACTCGGACGTATGGCAATACCATTGACATTGAATCATGTACTTATGACCCTTAGTAACAGCTTGGAAAACCTCCTGCTTCCGCAACAGCTTGTTGCCTTTGGCTTTACTTCGGATGAAGCATTGGAGCATTTTGGCATTTTAACCGGCATGGCTTTATCTGTTATTTTCTTTCCATCTGCGATTACCAATTCACTATCCGTTCTGTTGCTGCCCCGTATCTCCGAAACGAAAGCCAAAGGAGATATGTGTGCCGTTTTAGATACCATAAAAGGTGCCATTTGCTGTGGTATCGCTCTAGGTTCTCTGTGTACCTTTGTATTTTTGCTGACCGCAGACTGGTTTGGAACACATCTCTTTCAGCATACACTTGCGGGATTTTACATACGAATCTTAAGCATACTATGTCCATTTATGTATACCTCCAGTCTGTTAAGCAGTATTGTAAATGGTTTAGGAAATGCGTCTTTGACTTTGGCATGCAATCTGACGGGATGTGCCATCCGGATTTTTGCGATTTGGTTCTTTGTTCCAATCCATGGAATGTATGCGTACATTATCTCCATGATTGCTTCAGCTATGGTCGTGACGATAGAACTTATAATTGTAGTAAGATGTAACTGCAAAAAATAGTCAAGTAGATTTTTTCACAAAACGTGTCATAATAAGTAGAGACAAACACGGAAAGGAGTTTACTATACCATTATTAAAAACAGGAACTTGTAAACCAATTTACAAAGATAACTTCATTTTATATGTAGTTTTTTCGACGGAACCACAAAAGAATATGATGTCAAACCTTTATTTACGGAAGTACCTATATTTAACGACTTAAAAACCATAAAGGGATTATTTGAGCAGGTAAAAGCAGATGCCGGTGGCTATGGCATAAGCTGCCCTATACAATTTGCACAAAATAAAAAACCTCGAAAAATCAATGTTTTTCGAGGTTTTGTTATTATCTGTCATTAACCAGAACTAACTAAATACTAAACACGTGATAAATATTCACCTGTTCTAGTATCGATTTTGATTTTGTTTCCAATTTCAACAAATAATGGAACCATAACTTTTGCACCAGTTTCAACGATAGCTGGCTTTGTAGCACCTGTTGCTGTATCGCCTTTGAAACCTGGTTCTGTATCTGTAATTTCAAGTTCTACGAACAATGGTGGTTCTACTGCGAAAACGTTACCATTGTGTGAACATACTTTACACATTTCGTTTTCTTTTACGAATTTGAGCGCATCGCCTACAGATTCTTTTGTTAAGCTGATCTGATCGTATGTTTCTACATCCATGAAGTTATAAAAATCATCATCGCCATATAAGTACTGCATATCTTTTCTGTCGATACGAGCCTGTGGGAATTTTTCTGTTGGACGGAAAGATGTTTCTACGATACCACCACTGATGATGTTACGTAATTTTGTTCTAACGAATGCTGCACCTTTACCAGGTTTAACATGCTGAAATTCAATAATCTGACAGATATTCCCATCGTATTCCAATGTAATACCATTCTTAAAATCGCCTGCTGAAATCATTCGATTTTCCTCCTTAAATTCTGTATTGTCACAATTCTCCGAATATTCGTAATTATTTAATATCTTCATACTTACGACATAGTCATAGATATTTTACTATAAAACATTCTATATTTCAATCTTTTTTTCGCAATTATTCACAAATCCAGAAAAATTAGTTACCGGCACGGAGTGAGCAGTAACTAATTATGCTTCCAAATCTGAAATCATATCTACACGCATCTGGTGTCTTCCACCCATGAACTCTGCATCCAAATATGCCTTTACAATGTCTTTTGCAAGTTCGCTGCCAACGATACGTGCACCAAATGCAATAATATTTGCATTATTGTGTTCTTTGATAAGATGTGCTGTCGCTACATCAGAACAAACACCTGCACGAACACCTTTTACTTTGTTTGCGGCAATAGAAATACCTACGCCTGTACCACAAATAAGAATACCGCAGTCAAAGCCTTCTTCTACTACTGCATGTCCTACACGTGCACCGATTTCCGGATAGTTACAGCTATCGTTTGTATCTGTACCAAAATTTACTACTTCGTGTCCTAATTCTTTTACATACTCCATAATTTCAAATTTTAAAGCAGTTGCTGCATGGTCATTACCAATTGCAATTCTCATAATCGTTATTCTCCTTGATCTCTTCTTATTTTGTTTTCACCTTGGTACGTGTTTTCTTCGCAGAAGATTCGTACTTCGGCCCGAAAACTTTTCTTGTAATTCCATAGAAAAACAGAATCAGTTTTTCCGGAATACGTTTTAAAACAATCTGAATCTCTTCTTTTGGATGGATTGGTTTCACCAAAATCGTGCGAATACCTGCAAGATTTGCACCCATAACATCTGTAAAAATCTGATCGCCTACAAACAGTGTATTCTCTGTGGTTGTCCCCATGATTTCCATCGCTTTTTTATAATTGCCCGGCATAGGTTTGTTTGCTTTGTAAATGTAATTTACTTTTACCACATCGTTAAATTTCTTCACACGTGGCTCTTTGTTATTGGATAAAAGCATGCAGGAATATCCCAGCTCTTTTAGGTGTTTAAACAAACCAATAGCTCTGGCATCTGCCGGTGCATCATGTGGAACCAGTGTATTGTCCACATCAAAAATAACGGCACGATAACCATCTTTATATAACTTATCAAAATCAATATTATAGGTAGAATCTAAGTATTCTCCCGGAAAAAATATACTCATATAATATCCTCTTGTAAATGACTATTCTAACATCTTTTTTAATTCGTTCATAAATGTATTTACATCCTTAAATTCGCGATACACTGATGCAAAACGAACATATGCAACAGAATCCAAATCTTTTAATCTGTCCATAAGTATTTCGCCGATAACAGAACTTGGAACCTCACGGTCTTCTCTGCTGAATATTTCCACTTCCACTTCATCGATTAATTTTGCAATCTGTTCCGCAGGAATCGGACGTTTGTGACAAGCACGAAGTACACCCGCTTCAATCTTAGCTCGATCATACTGCTCACGGATATTATCTTTTTTAATAACAATCAATGGAATGGTTTCTACTTTTTCGTACGTCGTAAAACGTTTGCTGCAGTCATCACAAAGACGACGACGACGAATAGAATTATTATCATCTGCTGGTCGTGAGTCAATTACCCTCGTATTCTCACTGCTACAAAATGGACACTTCATATGCTACCTCCGATTCACATAATCACGCATAATAATATACAGTAAGTATAACCTCTGTTTATTATTCTTGTCAACAAGGAGCATCTGAATTCCACGACAAACGCATGAAAAAATTAGAAGTTGAATGTCTGCCTGATATCCATTTAGCTCTAGAAGAAGATTTATGTGTGCCGAGTGGAGATAGATGTGCCGGTTTTGTTTCGTAAGAACGTGATTCAGTGTGAGCAGGCTCCTTTTGCGTAGCAAAACTTTAAATGAGCCTGCGAATCGTTACTGTTTACGAGGTACGCGTGAACAGTAACGATTGGATTCTGCATGAAAATTCGTTTCGCGAAGCAGAATCCAACACCTGAATCATGTTCACAATTTGCGCCGCATTTCATCCTTTAAATTCACCAATACAATATCCGGTCCTATCCGAACGATATCACACCACGGAATCACATACTCACATTCCCTACAAAAACAACCCATATATTTACCCGGTCCCGGAACTATAATGGAACATATACAGCCTTTACATTCATCAAATTCTATATCTCGAACATGTCCGAGATAGCAGCAATTATTAATGTTTATTACTTCTTTGTCACATAGATCTAAAAAACGCATAGAAATAGTTACCTTTTTTCTATATAATATGTTATAAATTTTGAACTGACACAAACATTTATTTTTGAAACTTCATACAATCATATACACAGCAGCTATGCATCCACAACGAAGCAATTTTTACTTTATGGCAATTTTTACAAATTTCCCCATAAAGTAAAAGAACCGAAGGAAAACGGATACAAATAAATTTGCTCGTCTTCTTTCGGTTATTTTTACAGTTCAAAATTTGTGCTTAGACATTAAATAAGAACAACATAACATCGCCATCTTTTACGATATATTCTTTTCCCTCGGTTCCAACTACACCTTTTGCTTTTGCTGCTGAAAGGCTGCCATATTCCAACAAGTCCTGATAGTTTACTACTTCTGCACGAATAAATCCACGTTCAAAATCGCTATGGATTTTACCTGCTGCCTGTGGTGCTTTTGTACCTTTTTTGATTGTCCAAGCTCTACATTCATCTTCACCGGCAGTTAAGTAACTGATAAGACCAAGTAAGCTATAACTTGCTTTGATAAGTTTTTCAAGACCGGATTCTTTTAACCCAAGGTCTTCTAAAAACATCGCTTTTTCATCGTCATCTAATTCCGCGATTTCCTGTTCAATCTGTGCACAGATAACGAAGACTTCGCTTTTTTCTTCTGCTGCTAGTTTACGAACAGCTTCTACATGTATATTATCTGCACCATCATTTGCCAAATCATCTTCTTCCACATTTGCTGCATAGATAGTAGATTTTGCAGTAAGCAAATTATATCCGGCAAACCAAGCCTGCATATCTTCATCATCCGGTACTTCAAATGTACGAGCCATTTTGCTGTCCTCTAAGTGAGCTTTAATTGCTTCAAGAAGTTCCATTTCTTTTGCAAGTGTCTTATCCATACGAGCCTGTTTTGCAACCTTTGCAATACGACGTTCGAGAATTTCAAGGTCAGAGAAAATCAATTCCAAGTTGATTGTCTCGATATCACGTACTGGATTGATGCTGCCATCTACATGCACGATATTAGAGTTTTCAAAACAACGTACTACATGAACAATTGCATCTACCTCACGGATGTTTGCAAGGAATTGGTTACCAAGACCTTCACCCTTGCTGGCACCTTTTACAAGACCTGCGATATCTACGAATTCAATAATCGCTGGAGTTACTTTTCTTGT
>CAYVGA010000076.1:0-11019 GCA_964449855.1 uncultured Lachnobacterium sp. | reverse complement strand
TTACAGGTTTCAAATATATCGGTGAACAGATTCGTCTTATGGAAGAAGCTGGCGATAAGAACTATGTATTCGGTATGGAAGAAAGTTATGGATGTCTTCCAGGTACATATGCACGTGACAAAGATGCTCCAGCAGCAGTTGTTATGCTCTGTGAAGTAGCAGCTTACTACAAATCAAAGAACATGACACTTTGGGATGGTATGGTAGAAATGTACGAAAAATACGGCTACTATAAAGAAGATATCGAAACACTTACACTTAAGGGTATCGATGGTGCAGCTCAGATCGCAGCTCTTATGGAAAAAGCTCGTACAGAAGTACCAGCTACTATCGGCGATTACGAAGTTCTCGAAGTTGTTGATTACAAAGCTTGCACAAGAAAAGATATGAAGACTGGCGAAGTTACACCAAGTGGACTTCCAAGCTCTAACGTATTCTATTATGTATTAAATGACGATGCATGGTGCTGCGTACGTCCTTCCGGTACAGAACCAAAGATTAAATTCTACTTCGGTATCAAAGGCACATCTTTAGAAGATGCAGTTGCTAAGAATGAAGCATTAAAAGCAGCTACAATGGCTATGTTTAAATAGACCGAGTGCAAGCGAGACTGAAAAGATGAAATCTTTTCATAGGATTTTATTCAGGTTTTTGCCAAGCTTGCTTGGAGAAAAAGCTGGAGGAAATCCGTAGTGGAAAGACGAAGTCTTTCCACAGCGAGCGACGAAGGTCATGAGTGAGCGTAGCTCACGAATAATCATTAGAAAATCTACAGACAGAGGAAGAGTTATTCTTCCTCTGTCTTAAAATATGGAAAAATATAAAGGGTAAAAGTAACAAGTATTATGATGAAAGTATTCATTTGTCCAGGTTGTGGATGGATACGATTGGTATCAAGAAGAAGTGTGGTAGAGTGCCACAAATGTGGAGAAAAGCAGATGAAGCTCTCCAATTTAACAATGAAACAATATACAAATATGAGCGAAGAAGAACGTAATGACTACCGTGATGGGTGGATGTATATACATAGCAGAAAGAAAAAGTAACGAAGGAGCGAATAATCATGAATGCAAATGTAATTGAAAAAATCAATGAAACAAACCAGAAGTATTTAAAAGATTTGATTGGAAAAGAAATTCCACAGAGATTAAAAGACCAGTTAAACAATATGGATTGGTCCTGCTTGAATATGTTAGAACAGAAAGAACAGAAACGTGGTACATTTGCACCGCTTGGAGCTATGGAACTTCCGGAAATTCAGGAAAAGAAAGAAGAATTCAAAGCCATTGGTTTAGATGCAATTAAAAACTGCAAGGTAGCAGCCATTCTTTTGGCTGGAGGACAGGGTACACGTCTTGGTTTTGACAAAGCAAAAGGCATGTATAACATTGGTGTGAACAAAGACCTTTACATTTTTGAACAGTTGGTTCGCAATCTTCAGAAAGTAACGGATGAGGCTGGTGCATATGTTCCACTTTATATTATGACCAGTGATAAAAATGACAAAGATACAAGAGAATTTTTTGCAGAACACGATTACTTTGGATATAACAAAGAGTTCGTGAAATTCTTTGTTCAGGAAATGGTTCCAGCCGTAGATTTTGACGGAAATGTATTGATTGAAGCGGAAGATTCTCTCGCTATGTCTCCAAATGGAAATGGCGGATGGTTCAAGTCGTTGGTAAAAGCAGGACTTGGCGAAGACATGAAAGAAAAGGGTGTAGAATGGCTGAATGTATTTGCGGTAGATAATGTATTGCAGCAGATTGCAGACCCGGTATTCGTAGGAGCAACTATTCAGTCCGGCTGTGTCAGTGGTTCAAAAGTTGTACGAAAATGTGATCCATATGAAAGAGTGGGCGCGCTTTGTCTGGAAGACGGCAAGCCATCAATTATTGAATATTATGAGCTTACACCGGAAATGGCAGAAGCTACAAATGAAGCAGGTTCCCTGCTGTATGGTTTCGGTGTAATTTTGAATTATTTATTCAGTTTGGATACTTTATTTGAAATTGAAAAGAAACAGATGCCATTGCATATCGTAGAAAAGAAAGTGCCTTATGTGGATGAAAATGGTGTGTTTGTAAAACCGGAAACTCCAAATGCATATAAGTTTGAAACTTTAATACTGGATATGATTTTTATGATGGACAATTGCCTTTCGTTTGAAGTAGAAAGAGAAAAAGAATTTGCTCCGGTAAAAAATCCATCCGGTGTGGATTCTGTAGAATCTGCAAGAGCATTGCTGCAGCAGAATGGTATTGAAATCTAAACAATAGATTAGAATATAGAATTATGAAATGAAGCTGAAAAATAAGGCGATTTGTATGAAAAAATCATAAATTTTATACGGTAAATTTTATATTCCTTTCATAAAACAGACACATTCTCTACATATTTTGTAGTTAGAATGTGTTTGTTAATGTATACGCATAAAAGAAAGGGGTAACTATTCAAGTGCTGAATAATTACGAAGGTGAAAGATATGGATCAGAATTATAACAACTATAATAATAACAATAATAACAGCAGTTACAATCCATACGATAATTATGGGTATCAGAATACTTCAGAGAATACCTGGCAAGGCACGTATCAAACAGGTACATATCAGCAGGGAGGATACCAGCAGGAGCCGCCAAGAAAAAAGAAAGGTTTTGAAGAATTTGGAGTTACCTTGGTAAAGACGGTCGCTATTGCGTTGGTATTTGGTTTAGTGGCAGGTGCGGCCGGCAGTACAGTACTTCGTTTGAATGGATTTACACCGGAACGTTTGGAGAATATGGATAAGGATAATTTATCTGATACAGAAACAACAGATGAAGATATTATAGCCAATGAGGAGAGTCCGACCAAAGGAGACGCGAATGCGCTTCAGCAGACAGATACGGATGTTATCATTGGGGCGGTTATGGATGTGTCGGATATTGTAGAGAATACGATGCCATGTGTGGTTGCGATTAATAATACCAGCGAAGTGACATATCAGGGCAGGTGGGGACAGACCTACACACAGGAAAGTCAGAGTGCGGGTACAGGATTTATCGTAAAGCAGGATAAACAATATATTTATATTGCGACGAATAATCATGTAGTTGCAGATGCGACAAAATTGGAAGTACAGTTTTGTGATGGTTCCATAGCAGAAGCAGAAATCAAGGGTACAGTAGCATCAAAAGATTTGGCCGTGATTAAAGTTTCAATTGGCAAAATCGAAAAAGAGACCATGCGTGAAATTCGTGTGGCAACTTTAGGTGATTCGAATGAATTAGAAGTTGGCGAGGCTGCGATTGCAATTGGAAATGCACTAGGCTACGGTCAGTCGGTAACTACAGGTGTCATCAGTGCGACGGGACGTTCCGTAACCGTACAGGATAGTTCCACAGGCAGTTATGTTGTAAATAACAATCTTATTCAGACCGATGCAGCTATCAATCCGGGCAATAGCGGTGGAGCTTTGTTAAATATCGAGGGTGAAGTTATAGGTATCAATTCCGTGAAATATGCAGATACGCAGGTGGAAGGTATTGGTTACGCGATTCCGATCAATGATGCGATGCTGATAGTTAACAAACTCATTGAAGGTGAAAAAATAGACGAGTCCCAGTCCGGATATCTGGGGATTCAGGGACAGGATAGCAATTTAGGTGCATATGTATACTCTGTATTTGAGGGCTCTGCAGCAGAAGAAGCAGGTATTCAGGCAGGAGATGTTATTATTGAATTCGAAGGAACAGATATTGCAACCATGAGTCAGTTAAAGGAACTTTTAAGTTATTATCCGGCGGGTGAAGAAGTAGAGTTTGTGATTTTGCGTCCACAGGAAAATGATGAATACACAGAACTTAAAGTTACGGTAACTTTAGGAGATGCAAGCATTTTACCGTCATCTTAAGATTTTAGGAATAATTACCATTAAGAGTAACTATTCAGTGTAGCTCAAAACACTTGTTACAATGCTTACTGTTTTGAAAGAAGGGTAGTTTTTCAACCAAAAATGTATTATAATAAATAAAGTTGGTAAAGAAAGTAGCCGTGAAGAAACGGAACAGTTGCAAATGCAATATGTTTCGCCAGGAGGAGTAGAAAAATGAAATATGATTATTTGGTAGTAGGAGCTGGTCTGTATGGTGCGGTATTTGCACAGAGAGCAAAAGAAGCTGGCAAGACAGTTTTGGTGATTGATAAGCGTCCAAATATCGCAGGGAATGTATATACAGAAGAGATGGAAGGTACTAACGTGCATATCTATGGTGCACATATCTTTCATACGAATAATAAAGAGGTATGGGATTACATTACAAAATTTGCTGATTTTAACCGTTTTACAAATGCTCCGGTAGCGAATTATAAAGGTGAGCTTTATTCTCTTCCATTTAATATGTATACGTTTAACAAAATGTGGGGAGTTGTGACACCGGAAGAAGCGGTTGAAAAAATCGAAGAACAGAAGGTTGCTGCTGGTATTACGGAACCAAAGAATCTGGAAGAACAGGCAATTAGTCTGATTGGTACAGATATTTATGAAAAACTGGTAAAGGGTTATACCGAAAAACAATGGGGCAGACCATGTAGTGAATTACCGGCATTTATTATTAAGAGGCTTCCGGTACGACTGACGTTTGACAACAATTATTTCAATGCATTGTATCAAGGGATTCCAATAGGTGGTTACACCAAAATGGTAGCAAATCTTTTAGAGGGTATTGAGGTAAGACTGGGTGTAGATTATCTGGAAAATAAAGAAACTTATGATGCAATGGCAGAAAAAGTGGTATATACGGGTGCTATTGATGCATACTTTAACTATAAGCTGGGTGCGCTGGAATACCGCTCTGTTCGTTTTGATACAGAAGTTTTGGATATACCGAATTTCCAGGGAAATGCGGCAGTCAACTACACAGATGCGGAATCTCCTTATACCCGTATTATTGAACATAAATGGTTTGAATTTGGAAAAGATGCAGAAGGCAATGATTTACCAAAGACGGTTATCAGCCGTGAATACAGTTCTGAATGGAAAGTGGGCGATGAACCATATTATCCGGTAAACGATGAAAAAAATGGAGCGCTTTATACGCAATATAAAGAATTGGCGGATAAAGAGAAGAACATTATTTTCGGCGGACGTCTTGGAGAGTATAAGTATTACGATATGGATGCAGTCATTGCGAGTGCATTGGCTAAGGCAAGGCAGGAATTGGGTTAGTATAGCTATTTCGAAAGTAAAGAAATGGAAAAATGTGTAAAATGCACAAAATGAAGCTTGTATACATGTGGAATTTGTTAAAAACACGAATTGTCTTTCTACGTTCTCGGTATTATAATTGCATTGTTGGTTGATAATTAGCGAGAAATAGGAGATAATTATGTTTGTAGCAAATAGAGGATTTATCTTACAATATGCCAAATTTGCAGCAGTAGGAATTACAAGCCTCATGGTAGATTACGGGGTAATGGTATTTTTGACCGAAAATTCCGCGCTAGGCTATTTCAAAGCCTGCGCGTTTTCATATACAATTTCAATTTTTGTGAATTATATTTTAAGTATGAAATATGTGTTTCATGGAAGAGAAGACATGAGCAAGATGAAAGAAGCCGGTATCTTTTTTGTGTTAAGTCTGATTGGACTTTTCTTAAATCAGATAGCGATGTGGATTGCAGTAGATTGTTTAGGCATTTATTATGCAGCAGCTAAGCTTTTGTCAACGCTTATGGTTACAAATTACAACTACATATCCCGTAAGAAATTTTTAGAGTAGATAGGGTATAAAAGAGGGGAAAAATATGGACAACCATTCAAAAGGAACAGGATTCAAAAAGTGGGATGCATGGAATAAGTTAGCATGTGCGATTTTAGGATTAACCGGTGCGGTAACGCTGTGGTTACTGGGGACGGTGATATCTTTAAATATGCTTCCGGGGCATTATTTGGCAATTGTTATTGTATTGGTTGTTCTTTTTTTATTTGGTATAGGCAAAGCGTTGTTTGTAACAGGTTTTGGCGGGGAAGATACAAAGAAGAAAAAGAACAAAAAGAGTCAGGGATCTGTTGTTGCAGTTCGTATGCTTGGGCTGATTTTGGCATTGGCATTGGTATTGGTGGATGCAGCCGGAATCAGTATGATTAGTAAGCTGCGGGGAACATTGACAGATATCGGCAATGCTGATGAAGAGATCGCATACGAAGTCGTTGGTGTATATGTTTTAGCAGATGATCGTGCAGAAGAATTAGTCGATATAAAATCATATGATTTTGGGTATAGTCTTTCTTATGATGAAGAAAGTATAAAGACTGCTATGGAACGCATGGAAAAGACAATAGACAAAAAGCTGGATTGGAGTAAGTTTGATTCTGACGTGGAGGCAGTGGAAGGTCTTTTGGCGGAAGATGTGGAGGCGATTCTTTTGAATACTGCCTATATCTCTGTTTTGGAAGGTCAGGAAGAATATTGGGATATTGCATCCAGACTGAAACTGATTCACGAGTTCAAAATGGAAGATAAAGATGTCACTGTATTGAATACAGATACAAAGCCGGAGGATATGACCAAAGAACCATTTATTGTTTATGTAAGTGGAAATGACAGTGATTATACTTCAAAGAATCAGCGAAGTGATGTAAATATTTTGGCGGTTGTAAATCCGGTATCCAAGCAGGTGCTTTTGATAAACACACCTAGAGATTATTATGTAGAATTAGTCGGCTCAGGAAAAGGCGATGGACAGCTTGATAAGTTGACACACTGTGGCAATTTTGGTGTGGAATGTTCGATGCTGACATTAGGTGAATTGTACAATCAGGATATCCATTATTATGCGAGAATCAACTTCAAAGGATTTACTAGAATGATCGATGCAGTAGGTGGCGTAACAGTATATTCTGAATTAGAGTATTATACACCTACAGGAACCTTAATCAAAAAAGGTGACAACTATATGAATGGCACAACAGCCTTAGAGTTTGTTCGTGAACGATATGCTTTTGAGGATGGAGATAATGCCCGTGGTCGTCACCAGATGGCAGTTATCAAGGCAATTATCAAAAAAGCAGCTTCCGGTGCAATTATTACACGTTATGGTGATATTTTAGATGCAATGGGAAGCAGTTTTAGCACAAATCTTACCAATGATGATATGTCAAATCTGGTAAAGATGCAGTTAAATGATATGGCTACTTGGAATATCCAGACCTTTTCTGTAATGGGAGAAGGAAATGGTGCCAAAGAATATACTTACTCAATACCAAATCAGAAAACCTTTGTTTGGCATCAGGATGAAACTTATGTAGAACATGCACAGGATTTGATTGATAAAGTATTTGATGGTGAAACAATTACAGCAGAAGACTTGGTTGTTTCAACAGGAGAAAATGAATAATTATAATAATTTTAGAAAAAGGGGTGCAAAGCATCCCTTTTTTTGTTAAAATAATAGAGATAATGGTAACTGTTCAGTACAGCTCAAAACACTTGCTGTTTTGAGCGTAAGAACGTGATTCAAGAGTGAGCAAACCCATCTGCGAAGCAGATTTTTCATGGGTTTGCGAATCGTAATTATGTCCACAAGGACTAGAAGGTGGAGGTAGAGATTATGGGAACCAAAGGACTTCGCACACGTGATGAGATTCCTGCACAGTACAAATGGAATATGCAGGATATGTTTGCGTCAGATGAATTATGGGAAGAAGAGGCACAGCTTCTTTTGGACTTGGCAAAGGAAATAGAGGGATACAAAGGCAGATTGGCAGAAAGTGCAGCGACATTATTGGAATTTATGAAAAAGTCGGATGAACTGGGTTATCATGCAGAACGCGTGATTGTATATGCAGGACAGAAGTACCATGAAGATACTGCTGTTTCGAAATACCAGGCGTATTCTGCAAAAGCAGATACGATTGCAGTAGCGGTTTCGAGTGCAGTTTCCTACATGAATCCGGAAATCCTTGCGATGGATGAAGCGGTTTTAGAACAGTTTTACAAGGATGAACCGGAATTGGAGCATTACCGCAGAGTCATTGAGCAGATTCTTCGTGCAAAAGCACATACGCTTTCAGCAGAAATGGAAGCTGTATTGGCACAGGCGAGAGATATGGCGAATGCACCATCCAATATCTTTTCCATGTTTAATAATGCAGATGTGAAATTTCCATCTGTTCGTGACGTAGAAGGAAACCGCATCCAGATTACACATGGCAATTATATTTCTTTAATGGAAAGCACGGATAGAGGGCTCCGTAAAGATGTTTTCCGCGGAATGTATAATGAATACAAAAAACATGGCAATACAGTAGCAGCTATGTTCCAAGGTCATTTGAAACAGGAAAGCTTTTATGCAAAGGTGCGTAATTTCCCAAGTGTGCGAGCAATGCATTTACACAGCGGTAATATTCCGGAAAGTGTATATGATAATTTAATTGAAACTGTGCATAAACATCTTCCTGCAATGCATCGTTATGTGGCATTGCGTAAGAAGTTATTAGGTCTTGAACGTCTTCATATGTTTGACCTTTATGTACCTGTTGTAGAAGAAACAGGTAAGAAATACCCATACGACGAAGCAAAGGAAATCGTAAAAGAAGCTTTAAAACCAATGGGCGAAGAGTATGTATCGGTTGTTTCGTCCGGTATGGACAAAGATTGGGTAGATGTATACGAAAATAAAAATAAATATACGGGAGCATATTCCTGGGGTGCATACGGCACACATCCATATGTATTGCTGAATCATCAGGATAATCTGGATAGTGTATTTACCTTGGCACATGAAATGGGACATGCAATGCACAGCTATCTTTCCGACAAAAATCAGAGTATAACTTATGCAGGTTATCTGATTTTCGTAGCAGAAGTAGCCTCTACTTGTAACGAGGCTCTGCTTATGCATCATCTGTTGGAAACAACAACGGACGAAAAAGAACGCAAATATTTGATTAATCATCAGTTAGAAAGTTTCCGTGGTACATTGTTCCGTCAGACTATGTTTGCGGAATTTGAAAAAATCGTACATGGCAAGATGGCAGAAGGCCAAAGTTTGACAAAGGATGACCTTTGCACTATTTACCATGACCTGAATGTTATGTATTATGGTCCGGATATCATCATAGATGAAGAAATTGACTATGAATGGATGCGAATTCCGCATTTCTATACTTCGTTCTATGTATATCAGTATGCAACAGGTTATTCCGCAGCGATTGCATTTTCTAAGAAAATCTTAGAAGAAGGCAAGCCGGCAGTAGACCGTTATATCGAAAAGTTCTTAAGTGGTGGCGGTTCCAAAGACCCAATCGATCTCTTAAAGGATGCCGGTGTGGATATGAGCACTCCTGTTCCGGTTGATGATGCACTTCAGGTATTTGAATCATACCTTGAAATGTTTGAAAAAATGGCATAAAAATTTTGGAGGATTTCTCTTTATGGAAAAAATTAAAAGTTTCCAGATTAATCATAATGTGTTAGAACCTGGATTTTATATTTCGAGAGAAGATGATAATGTGATTACTTATGATCTTCGAACCAGAAAACCGAATGCTGGAAATTATATGGACAATGCGACCATGCACTCTTTAGAGCATATGTTTGCGACCTATTCCCGTAATTCAAGAGCCGCAGAAAAGGTTGTATATTTTGGACCAATGGGATGTCAGACAGGATTTTATTTCTTGGTAAAAGACCTTGCACCGGTAGAAGTATTTGAATTGACGAAAGAGATTCTGGCAGATATTTTGGCCT
This sequence comes from uncultured Lachnobacterium sp., assembly GCA_964449855.1. Taxonomy (GTDB): domain Bacteria; phylum Bacillota; class Clostridia; order Lachnospirales; family Lachnospiraceae; genus Roseburia. Next base: position 1,285 of record CAYVGA010000076.1, on the reverse strand, counting down.
ATGAAGGACCGGTATTTGGAGCATCTGCGATTGAATGTGGAAATTATGCGAATTTGGATTTAAGTTTAGCAAAAGCAGAAGCAGAGGCATACTTAAAGGTGTTGATGGCACAGACAAATATGGAGTTTACTTATCCGGAGTAAGATGGATAAAGATGCAAAACTATAGGGAGAAAAGTAACAGCTGGACGAAGCGGGAACGGTTACAAGAAAACCTAAGGGCAAGAATAATTAAAATTTAAGAGAGGAAAAGCTAATTAGATGAAAACTTATGAATTAGCATAACGCAAGCTAACATAAGTATATATGTGTGTGTATCTTTTTAGCAGTAATAAGTGTATGAGAATAGGTATTATCGGTGCCATGCAGATGGAAGTCGATAACTTAAAAGAAGCGATGGAAAACCAGTCGGTAGAAGTCGTTAGTGGAGTAAGTTTTGTTCGTGGAACTGTTGGGGATGTAGAAGTTGTAGTAGCAATGTGTGGTGTTGGAAAAGTATTTGCAGCTATTTGCGCAGAAGCTATGATTTTAAAATACAATCCGGACATGGTCATCAATGTGGGCGTAGCGGGTACGCTTACAAAAGATTTAAGTGTATGTGATGTAGCAGTTGCAACAGATGTATTCCAGCATGATATGGATACTTCTGCATTGGGTGACCCGGTAGGATTGATTTCCGGCTTGAACCAGATTTATTTCCCAACAGATGAAAAGATGGTAAAACTTCTCTGCGAAGTATTAAAGGACAAAGGCATCCATTATGTTACCGGGCCAATTGCGACAGGAGATTTGTTTATGCATGAACCGGTGAAAAAGGCACAGGTTCGTGATGACTTCCGTGCAATTGCTGCAGAAATGGAAGGCGGCAGCATCGGACATGTATGTACCGTAAATAACGTACCGTTTGCAGTGCTTCGTTCTATTTCTGACGGTGACGGCGGTGCGATGGATTACCAGACATTTGCAGAAAAAGCAGCTGTAGTTTCCAGTGAAGTAGTATTGGAGTTTATTGCAAGGTTATAGGGAAGTTGCATAAAGCGGCTGTGGCTTTCATATATATGTAAATAAAAACATATAGGTGAGCCTATGAAATCGAAAATAAAAAACATATGTAAAGCAATCAAAGAGTCAATGCAGGAGATGTCCATATGGATGCAGGCATTGACTCTTTTTGTCTGCCTGCTTTTGGCTGTATATTTAGGAGATGCGGCAGTTGTAGCAAATAGTTCTTATGGAGACCGTGAACTGCCGATTTACTCCGTGAAGACAGAAGAGAAAAAAATATC
>CAYVGA010000075.1:0-11276 GCA_964449855.1 uncultured Lachnobacterium sp. | reverse complement strand
CCGTATTATTCCATGGTTTGGTTCGTGACTCACAGGGACGCAAGATGAGTAAATCTCTTGGAAATGGTATTGACCCACTTGAAGTAATTGACAAATATGGTGCAGATGCACTTCGTTTAACACTTATTACAGGTAATGCACCTGGTAACGATATGCGTTTCTATTGGGAAAGAGTAGAAGCATCTCGTAACTTTGCAAACAAAGTATGGAATGCATCCCGTTTCATCATGATGAACTTAGAAGGCATGGAAATCACAGAACCTGCTTTGGATGAACTTCATGCAGCAGACAAGTGGATTCTTTCTAAGGTAAATACATTGGCAAAAGATGCGACAGAAAATATGGATAAATACGAACTCGGTATCGCAGTACAGAAAGTTTATGACTTCATCTGGGATGAATTCTGTGACTGGTACATTGAAATTGCAAAAGTTCGTACTTACAAGAAAGACGAAAATCCAGCATCTGCAAATGCGGCACTTTGGACGTTAAAGACTGTATTAACAGAAGCATTAAGATTGCTTCATCCATATATGCCATTTATCACAGAAGAAATTTTCTGTACACTTCATCCGGAAGCAGAAACCATCATGCTTTCTGATTGGCCTGTATACAAAGAAGAATGGAATTTCCCGGCAGAAGAAGCTGTCATTGAACACTGTAAAGACCTTGTAAAAGGTGTTCGTAACGTTCGTAGTGAAATGGATGTTCCACCTTCAAGAAAAGCAAAATTGTATATTGTATCAGAAGATGATACTCTGCGTGCGACATTTGATGCAAATAAAGAAGTTTATGTAAATCTTGCATTCACGAATGAAATTACTGTTCAGGCAGACAAAGCCGGTATTTCAGACAATGCAGTTTCTGTAGTGATTCCGGGTGCGGTTATTTATCTTCCATTAGAAGACTTAGTTGACTTTGAAAAGGAAAAAGAACGTCTTATGAAAGAAAAAGAAAAATTAGAAAAAGAGCTTGCTCGTTCGAAAGGAATGCTTTCCAATGAACGTTTCTTAAATAACGCAAAACCGGAAAAAGTACAGGAAGAAAAAGACAAACTTGCCAAATATGAACAAATGATGGCACAGGTAAATGAACGTCTTTGTTACTTTTCAGCCCCACGTTAATCACTGCACTGATTAGTGTGGAGAGAACACGTAAAGCAAGCCAAAGCGACACCCATCTCGCCAAAGGCGACTTTTAATATGGGTGTTTGGCACAGTTCTGGGAACAATTGCAATGAACATCTTGCACAGATGTAGAATTTAATGGTATAATTATAAAACTATAGTAACTGTTTAGTACAGCTCAAAACACTTGTTGTTTTGAGCGTAAGAACGTGATTCAGGAGTGAGCAAACCCATCAGCACGGCTGATTTCTCGTTTCATAGGAAAGACCTTGATACATTGAAGTGCTAAAGTTTTTGTGTCTTTCCTATGAAACAAAAAATGCTCCGCTGAGGAGGCGCAGCTCGCGGAGAGGAAACTCGTTGTTTTGCAACACCGCTCGCGCGCGAAGAGTTCGCAAGCGAACTCTTTATTCTGGGTTTGCGAATCGTAATTATGAAGGTACTGAATAATTACGAACTATAAAGTATGCAGATGATGGAGAGATAACATGAACATTTCGTTAGAGAAAAAACCAAGGGTTAGAATTTCATATGATGAGATGGAAGCATATTTGATTCTTCCAACGCCTATTAGTGAGGATGCATATGTCTTAAAAGATGTTTTAGAGACATTAAAGTTAAATGGTGTTAAGATTGGTGTTGACGAAACAAAAGTCTCTACCATGATAGAAGAACGATATTATGATCGCGAAGTTTTAATTGCTAGAGGTATTGAGGTCGTAGATGGTGTCGATGCTTATTTTGATTTTCATTTTAATACGGAGTTCAATAAAGTACCGAGTCATCGTGAAGATGGTTCTGTAGATTATTGGAGTATTCATTCCGTGGAAATGGTAGAAGAGGGACAGTTACTTGCAACCTATCACGAGCCAATCTTGGGATCGAATGGTATGAATGTAAAAGGCAAAGTGCTTTTTGCAAAGAAAGGTCGTCCGCTTCCACCATTGACAGGTAGAGGTTTTGAAAGATCTGAGGATAACAAGACATATACATCCCTTATGGATGGCAAGATTGAGAAACAGAATTATCGTCTCATCATTTCTAATGTACATGAAGTACAAGGGGATGTTGGATTAAAAACCGGTAATATTGATTTCCGTGGTGACGTTATTGTACATGGAAATGTGCCTGCAGGTGCAGTTATTAAAGCAACCGGAAGTATTACCATTGATGGAACAGTAGAAGGTGCTATTTTAGAAGCCAATGAGGATATCATCATTCGTGGTGGTATGTTAGGAGGCGGAAAAGGTATCATCAAATCCAAAGGCGATGTGCATGTGAAGTTTTTGGAATACGCAACGGTAAAAGCAGATGGTGATATCAATTTAGGTTCGGCTATGAACTGTGAAATCACAACAAACGGCAAGTTATTCTTAAAAGGAAAACATGCCAGCATTGTAGGCGGTATTGTACATGCAGCGACAGGAATTGAAGCATCCACTATTGGCAATAGCTATGGTGTAAAAACGGAGATTTATGTCGGCGTGAACTTAGAAGTTAAAAAAGAGATGAACTATCATGAGAACTGCATCAAGGAAGCGCAGGATATTCTTGAAAAGATTAATCAGGGATTAAGGCAGATGGATGAGGCTGTAAAAGCGGGGGCAAAAGTGGATCCAAACGACCCACGCAGGGCATCGCTTCTGCGTACCAAAATAATTAAACAGGCAGATTTAGCGACCCATTCACAGCAGTTAAATAAAATGATGGAAGTTGTAAATAATGCGCAGGATGCTAATATCGAAGTATTACGAAATGTGTATCCTGGTGTAATTGTGGGTATTAATGATGCAGTTCACAATATGACAGAGCGAGAAGAATGTATTTCATTCCGTGAGAGAGAATCTCGTATCGTTATGTTTTCCATGAAAGGTGATACCGTAAGATAAGGTTTATTATGGGGGAATTTGCCAAGTATACCGAAAAGCTTCCAGTGACAGGTTTTTAGGTTGTGAAGGCACTGAACAGTTATAACGGGGGATTTCATAACGGAGGTAGGAATAGATGATTAATTTTGAAGAAGAGTTGAAACAGTTTCAGCCTTCTCTGGAGGTAGAAGAAGCAGAAGCGAATATTAATAATCGTGATTTAACAGATGTTTCAGACATTATTGCAGAAATGATTCGTGACATGCGGATAGGTAATCCATATTAGGGGGATAAGAAAATAGTATAACTATTAGTTTAGAAAGGCGTGCCTTATGATTTGTTATAGATGTAATCAAGAGGCAGGGCGCGAAGATATATGCCCGATTTGCGGTACAAATCTTAGCATTTTCAACAAGATTATCCGTTTATCAAATACCTATTACAATGACGGATTACAGAAAGCGGAAGTGCGCAACCTGTCCGGAGCGATTATTAGTTTAAAAAAGAGTTTGAAATTTAATAAATATAATATTGATGCCAGAAACTTGTTAGGTTTGGTGTATTATGAAATGGGAGAGATGGTAGATGCTCTTAGTGAATGGGTAATCAGCAAGAGTTATCAGCAGGATAACAATGTTGCAGGACGTTATTTGGATGAAATCAGACAGAATCCTGCACAGCTGAATTCCATTAACCAAACCATCAAAAAGTACAATCAGGCATTGTTATATTGTAAACAGGATAGTCGTGATTTAGCGATTATTCAGCTGAAAAAGGTTCTTTCCATGAATCCAAGATTGGTAAAGGCCCATCAGCTTCTTGCATTGTTATATATGCAGGAAGGAAAATTAGAATTAGCAAAAAAGAGCCTGCGTAATGCAGGAAAAATCGATGCAAATAATACAATTACCCTTCGCTATTTAAAAGAAGTAAATGGTAAAATGAAAGAAAAGGGTGGTTCGAAAAAGAAAAAAGAAGAGGATTTCATTTCTTATCAGAGTGGTAATGAGACCATTATTATGCCTACACGTTTTCAGGAATATTCTTTAGGAACAACGATGGCATATCTTTTGATTGGTTTGGTGATTGGTGCACTTGTAATTGGATTTTTGGTAGTTCCGGGTGTAAGCAGCAATATTAAACAGGAAATGAAAAATGAAATTGTAGCAGCAAACGAAACGATTGCAAATAATGCCAAGCAGATAGAGCGAATGGAACAGCAGATTGCAGAGTTGACGGAACAGCTTACCATTTATGAAGCACTGGGTGAGCAGCTTCCGGAACAAACAGCTAGTTATGAGGCATTGCTTTCTGCTTATGCAGCTTATGTGGCAAATGATTATCTGACTGCGGGTGCAAATATGGAAACAGTAGATACGGAACAGCTTTCTGAAAATGCACGGGTAATTTATGATTCTGTTTGGGCGGCTGTATCAGAAAACTATTATGCAAAGCTGTATTCGGAAGGCTATAACTCCTATACGGCAGGACATTATCAGGAGGCGATTACCAATCTGCTTTCCGTAGTAAATTATAATAAAGATTACAAAAATGGTAATGCAACCTATTATCTGGCACAGGCATACAACCGTTCCGGCGATATGGAATCTGCCAGACCACATTATCAGTATATTATTGATAATTATCCAAATACAGAAAAAGCGACAACAGCTCGCAATTATCTGAATACACAATAAAAGATGTTTACAAAAGACGTGAGGAGAAATCTTTACGTCTTTTTTATTAGTTGTTTTGCACAATCTTTTTATTCATTATAGGAGGTTTTATGGAAGAAAGAAAATTGCCCGGCCAGGATTATAGGGTAAATGGACAAGTGCTTACATTTTATATGCCCAAAGAATTAGATCATCATGTGGCACAATATCTTTGCAGGGAGTTGGACATGCTGATAGAACTTTATGTTGTTAAGGAGTTGATATTAGATTTTCAAAAAACAGAGTTCATGGATAGTTCGGGAATTGGTGTACTTATTGGAAGAGGAAAAACCATGCAGTTTCGTGAGGGAAATATATATGCAGCACATATGGGAAAACGCGTGAAAATGATTTTTGAGTCTGCTGGTTTGGAACGAATGATAGAAGTGAAGGAGGGATAGCCAAATGAATGGAATGAAAAATGAAAATCATGCATATGTTAGTTTTGATGCAAAGTCGGTGAATGAAAGTTTTGCCCGTATGGTGGTTATGGCATTTATGACCGATATGAATCCAACACTGGATGAGCTGGAGGATGTAAAGACAGCCGTTTCAGAAGCCGTTACAAATGCGATTATTCATGGGTATGAGATGGCAGATAAAGTTGTTGTTGGAAACAGTATGGAAGTGTGGGCGGAGCAAAAGGAGATGCAGGTAGAACTATCCTGCAGGCGTATGGGGCAAAAATTAATGATATCGGTGGTAGACCATGGAATAGGGATGGCAGATGTAGAAACTGCAAGGCAGCCGTTTTTTACCACAAAGCCGGAGCAGGAACGTTCGGGTATGGGATTTTCCTTTATGGAAACCTTTATGGACGAGGTGGATGTATATTCCAAATTAGGAGAAGGTACACGTGTCACGATGACAAAATACATAGGCACGGAAGAGAACCTGTGTCAGGAGGTTTGTGGGAAGTAATTCTTCTACAAAAGAGGAAAAATGGAGACTGGCTATTCAAAAGGCACAAAACGGAGATAAAGAAGAACGAGATAGGCTGATAACGGAAAACGTAGGATTGATTTATATGGTTTTGAAGCGTTTTCAAAATCGGGGGCCGGAGCAGGAAGATTTATTTCAGATAGGTGTGATTGGTTTGATGAAGGCAATTGATAAATTTGATTTATCGAGAGAATTGTCTTTTTCTACCTATGCAGTACCTATGATTATTGGAGAAATCCGACGATTTTTAAGAGATGACGGAATGATACATGTCAGTCGTCAGATTAAGGACAATGCCAGAAAAATCGCAATGGTGAAAGAAGAATTAAAGAAAAATAATAATCATGATCCGACAATAGAGGAGTTAGTAGAAGTGACAGGTCTGCGGGCAGAAGAGGTTTTGGCAGCAATGGAAGCTTCTTCCGAGATTGGCTCAATTTATCAGCCGATTGGCACGCAGTCGGATGGTTCACAGTTGATGATTGCCGATCAATTAGAAGATACGAAACGGAGTGAACTAGAGTTGATTAATCGTATTACGGTGGTACAAATGTTGGAGAGTCTGGAAGAGAGAGAACGGCGTCTCATAGAATTGCGTTATATGGAAGGAAAAACGCAAAGTGAGAGTGCGAAAGTACTGGGGATGAATCAGGTAGCCGTTTCCCGTTTGGAAAAAAAGATTTTACTATGTCTTCGTCAGCAGTTTTAGAAGATGGCAGTTTTACATGTGCATTGTTTGTACCCGGTCAATAGAATGGCCGGGTACTTTTGTGAGTATCCTATACTTGTTTGTTAAGTAATGCAGTCCACTTTTCGATATGGAATGGTTTGACTTGCTTTTCCTGTACTTTTCTGCGGTTTGCTTCTGTAAAGCCTACGAGAATATCGTGGTTGGCTTCAGCCAGATAATCCATGATGCCATCGATGTCAGACTTAATATTTTTGGGACAATGAATAAATAAGTGCTTATTAGCCGTAATATGCAGCGTATAGGAAATACTAAAGTGATACCACAAAAACTTGTTCAGTGTGGAATATTTGTAAATCCATAGGATTTCCTGAATTGGTACAATCGCATTTCCATAAGGTGATGTCATAATAAAGTAGTGTTCGGTGATGAACATATCTTCTGTCGCAAGCTGTGGAAGTGTTGCCAGTTCTTCTTCGGCTTCTTCCAATTGTTTTTTGGGATTTCCAAAAACGACCAGGTTCTGCACGGCTGGTGCCAAAAACGGAAATTTGATAAACAACAGGTGTCGTACTAAGGAAACAAATGCATACAGAAATGTACCAAAGTAAACAAGAAAGAGAACGATATTGGTAAGTGGATTGCAATCGGGTTCACTAAAATAGAAGTTCGGTAATTGATTGGTAATCCCATCGCCGGCCCATTCTAAATCAGCAGCCAGATATTCCAGCATTTCTTCGTAGCTTTCGCGTTCTTTGGCAACTTTGCAGGTGGTAGTGAGGGAGTCAATCTGTGGAAGCCCCTCTTCGCAGGTGAGTGGTGTCAATAATACGATGAAGCATTTTTCGTTACTTGTGCCATAATACCAGTAGCCATTGGTAGAACCAAATCGGGTGGTAGTATAGCCGGTAAAAGTTAAATTATCAAATGTAATGGTGATGTATTCGTTGCCTTCATTGTAGGCATCGGTTAGTGCTTTTGCTTCGGTCATCTGTAGTGGTGCAAGCATATCCCCTAGTGGAAAGACGAGAGAAAGTACAAAGAGCAATAAAAGATAGCAGATGGGTGGAAGCAATCTTCTTTTGTAAAATGCACGAATGTTTCGTGTGATATAATGTTCGTAATTATCAATCATATCAGTTTCCTTTTCAAACTTACAATTTCTATACAAGTATAAAGGTTTCTGCAAAAAATATCAACCTTGCTTTTCCATACATTTGTTGATAAACTAAGAGAAGAAAATAGTACAACTCAAAAAGAGGTAATTATGGAAGCGTATACAAGTTTTGCTGAGGTATATGATTTGTTTATGGACAATGTACCCTATGAGGCGTGGAGTGAATATTTGGCAGAATTATTTCGGGAATATCATATAGAAGATGGATTGCTTTTGGATTTGGGCTGCGGCACCGGAAAGCTGACACGTTTGATGGAAGCCAAAGGATATGATATGATAGGGGTGGATTATTCCTATGATATGCTATCCATTGCGAAAGAACATTCGGATACGTCAATTTTATATCTTTTACAGGATATGCGAGAGTTCGAGCTTTATGGTACGGTAAGAGCAATTTATAGTGCCTGCGATAGTTTGAATTATATTTTAGAGGAAGAAGAGCTAAAGGAAGTATTTTCTTTGGTGAACAATTATTTGGATCCGAAAGGTCTTTTCGTATTTGATATCAATACCCCATTTAAGTATGAAGTTCTTCTTGCAGAAAATACTTTTGCAGAAACAAGGGAAGAGGGCAGTTTTATTTGGGAAAATTTCTATGATCAAGAAGAGGAAATCAATGAATATGATTTAACGCTCTATATTAAAGATGAGGACGAGCGTTTTCAGAGATTTCAGGAAGTACACTATCAGAGGTCTTATTCATTAGAAACGATACAGCGGCTTTTAGAGGAAGCCGGAATGGAGTTTGTGGCAGCCTACGATGCCTACACAAAGACTCCGGTCGCAGAAGATAGTGAAAAGATGCTTGTCGTGGCAAGGGAGTGTGAAAAATGATAGCAAGCTGCTACAAGGGTAATGTATGTCGTGTATTGGGAATAGAAAATTAAGGACAGACAGAAAGGAAGACAGAATAAATGTCAGATTATATTGTAAAAGCAACCGCAGCGGATGCAAGTATCCGTGCATTTTCGATTAATGCAAAAGAAATGGTAGAAACAGCCAGAGTGGATCATAATACTTCACCGATTATGACTGCGGCACTTGGCAGACTTTTGGCAGCAGGAGCTATGATGGGCAGCATGATGAAAGGAGAAAAAGACGTACTGACTCTCCGTATTCAGTGTTCCGGTCCGGCCAAAGGACTTACCGTAACTGCAGATTCCAAAGGAAATATCAAAGGATTTCCGGTAAATCCGGACGTAGACCTGCCTCCAAATGCACAGGGCAAATTAAATGTCGGTGCGGCATTGGATTTGGGTGTATTAAGTGTTATTAAAGATTTGGGTTTAAAAGAGCCATATGTGGGACAGTGTCAGCTTCAGACCGGCGAAATTGCAGAAGATTTAACTTACTATTTTGCAACATCCGAACAGACACCTTCTGCTGTAGGATTGGGTGTATTGGTGGATAAGGATGGTTCCGTAAAACAGGCAGGTGGATTTATTTTACAGCTTATGCCATTTACCAGCGATGAAGTGATTGAAAAATTAGAAAAACGTATCGGGGAGATGGATACCGTTACAAATATGCTTGAAAGAGGGTTGACTCCGGAAGGCATTTTAGAAGAAATTTTAGGGGATTTTGGCTTGAAGATTACAGAAACTTTGGAAACACAGTTCTATTGTGATTGTTCCAAGGAAAAAGTATCCCGAGCATTATCTACGATTAACAAAAAGGATTTGGATGACATTATTAACGATGGCGAAAGTATTGAGGTAAAATGTCAGTTCTGTAACAAAGCTTATAATTTTGAAATTGAAGAATTAAAGGAGATTAGAAACGCATGAGACAGGGGTTTGTAAAAGTTGCAGCAGTAACACCAAAGATTAAAGTAGCAGATACGAAGTACAATGGACAGTTGATGCGCACCTTTATGACAGAGGCGGAAAAAGTGGGGGCAAAAATTGTAGTTTTTCCGGAATTGGCGATTACCGGTGCAAGCTGTGGGGATTTGTTCTTCCAGAGTAAGTTGTTGAAAGCAGCAAAAGAAGAACTGATGCAGATTGTGGCTGCCAGTGAATTTTACGATGCGATTTATTTTGTGGGGCTGCCATATGAAATCAATGGAAAACTTTATAATGTAGCGGCGGCAGTATCCAAAGGCGAAGTGCTTGGAATTGTTCCAAAATCTTACCTGAAAAATGCCAGACAGTTTGCCAGCGGAGTATGTTTAGAGACAGAAGAAGTGCTGCCAAATGGAAAAATCGTTCCGGTTTCCACAGATTTGATTTTTTACTGTCCGGAAGTAGAGAATTTAAGAATTGCAGTAGAAATCGGTGAGGATTTGTGGGCACCACAGGCACCTAGCGTAGGACATGCACTTGGTGGGGCGAATATCATCGTAAATCTTTCTTCGGATATTCAGGTGTCCGGTGGAGATGTATACCGTAAAGATTTGGTTTTAGGGCAGTCTGCACGTCTTATTTGCGGTTATATTATGGCTAATGCAGGAGAAGGCGAATCCACACAGGACGTTGTATACAGTGGACATAATCTGATTGCAGAAAATGGACATGTTTTGAACGAAAGCAAATTGTTGGGAAGTGGTGTGATTTACTCGGAAATCGATGTAGAGAGATTGGAAGGAGACCGCAGAAAGAACCCATTATTTGATACAGAAGAAAGTCATGTATGTGTGCCATTCCATTTGCGTGAAAGTGAAACGGCATTGACCAGATTTATTGACCCATCGCCATTTGTACCGGCAGAGGAAGCTGCTCGTACGAAACACTGTGAGGATGTATTTGCGATTCAGGCAATGGGCCTAAAGAAACGTATGGAACATACCGGTGCTGCAACCGCAGTGATTGGTATTTCCGGTGGATTGGATTCTACATTGGCACTTCTTGTTATTGCCAAGGCTTTTGATCTTATGAAGAAGAGCCGTAAAGATATTGTGGCTGTAACCATGCCGGGCTTTGGTACAACCGATAGAACTTATGACAATGCGGTTTCCATGATTAAACAGTTAGGTGCAACATTTATGGAAGTCAGTATCAAAGACTCCGTAAGACAGCATTTTGCAGATATTGGACACGATGAAAATAAACATGATGTAACTTATGAAAATGCACAGGCACGTGAAAGAACCCAGATTCTGATGGATATTGCGAACCAGAAGAATGGTATGGTAATCGGAACCGGTGATATGTCAGAGCTTGCGTTGGGATGGGCAACTTATAATGGCGATCATATGTCCATGTACTGCGTAAACGGTTCTGTACCAAAAACATTGGTACGCCACGTAGTTCGTTATTATGCAGATACCTGTGGCGAAGAAACATTGGCAAAGGTGCTTTATGATGTATTGGACACACCGGTATCTCCAGAGCTACTTCCACCGGAAAATGGAAAGATTGCACAGAAAACCGAAGACCTTGTAGGACCATATGAATTACATGATTTTGTGATGTACTATGTACTTCGTTTTGGATTCTCTCCGGAGAAAATCTTTATGCTGGCAAAAATTGCTTTTTATGGCACATACAACAGTGCAACGATTAGAAAGTGGTTAACGACATTCTATCGCAGATTCTTTACACAGCAGTTTAAGCGTTCCTGTCTGCCGGATGGTCCAAAGGTGGGGACACTGTCCGTATCACCTCGTGGTGATCTTATGATGCCTTCGGATGCGTGTGTGCGTATTTGGATGGATGAATTGGAAACATTGTAAGGAAATAAGCAACTATTTATGGAATAGTTATATTTTAGATAAAAACAGCAGGGACTACCATCAAGTAGTCCCTGTTGTTTTTTGAT
>CAYVGA010000074.1:0-11445 GCA_964449855.1 uncultured Lachnobacterium sp. | reverse complement strand
GTTGTGGAAACAGAAGTAGAATCTGATACAGAAGAAGCTGCTGTGGAAACAGAAGCGAAATCTGATACAGAAGAAGCGATTGTAGAAACAGAAGTAGAATGTGCAGAGGACGTTGTGGTAAAAACACAGGAAAAATCATTGTTGGAAGAACTTGCCGAAGTTGTAGAAAAACAAGATGCAATGATGGAAAAGAAACCGGAAGAAAAGAAGCCGTTGGATTTAAATAAGCCTTATGAGGAAATGACAATCGAAGAACTTCAAGCCTCTATTTTGGCAAAAATGGCAAAAAATGGACCGGTGACAGAAGAAATGAAGAGAACAGTAGATGTGAATACACATCATGGTTCCCTTATGAATTGGGTAAGAAGTTTTCAATAAATAGGTATAAAATTATGAATGAGAAAGAAAAGAACTTGGAAAATCAAGTAGAAGAAACAAAACCCGGAAAGCCGGAAACAGATGATTGGTATACGCTGGCTTTGGAGGATATGGAAGAATTCATTGAATCACAGGGGATTTATATTCGTCAGTAATATAGGACAAAGAAAAGCAATTCTGCACGTGATGTAGAGTTGCTTTTTTATTAATCTGTCTTATAAGAAAAAGTAGTGAATTTCATGTGCCTAATAAATCTTTCATATTGTCAAAAAAATCCGCTCATGCTAAAATATATATAAATTTTTGTAACTGTTCAAATCCGGAGAGGCTTTGAGCAATTAGTATTTTTGATTACAGAAAGAGGTATACAAAATGAAAATGTTATCTTTAAGAGAAGAATTAGCTGGAAACACATATCCGGGTAGAGGAATTGTAATTGGTCGTTCAAAAGATGGAAAAACAGCAATAACTGCTTACTTCATCATGGGACGTAGTGAAAATAGCCGTAACCGTATCTTTGTAACAGAAGGAGAAGGCATCCGTACAGAAGCTTTTGATCCTTCTAAATTAGTTGACCCAAGTTTAATTATCTACGCACCGGTTCGTGTACTTGGCAGCACAACTATCGTTACAAATGGTGATCAGACAGATACAATTTATGATGGAATGGCAGAAGGTAAGACCTTCGAACAGTCTCTTCGCATCAGACAGTATGAACCGGATGGTCCAAACTACACACCACGTATTTCCGGTATCATGAATATCGAAAACGGAAATTATGACTTTGCTATGTCTATTTTAAAGAGCAACAACGGCAATCCAAATTGCAACAACCGTTATACATATACATATGACAACCCAATCGCCGGTGAAGGTCGTTTCATCCATACCTATGCACAGGATATCAATCCACTTCCAAGCTTTGAAGGCGAACCAAAATGGATTGGCATCGGCGATGAAGACATCGACACATTCACAAACATGGTTTGGGAAAACTTAAACGAAGATAATAAGGTTTCACTTTTTGTTCGTTACATTGATATCGAAACAGGTAAATACGAAACAAGAATCGTAAACAAGAATATGTAATATATATTTAAACTTAGGAGAGAAAATAATGAGAGAATACGAATTAAAATATGGATGTAATCCAAATCAGAAACCATCAAAAATCTACATGAAAGACGGCGAACTTCCTATTACAGTAGTAAACGGACGTGCTGGATATATCAACCTTCTTGACGCATTCAATGGCTGGCAGCTTGTAAAAGAATTAAAGAAAGCAACAGGTCTTCCAGCAGCTACATCTTTCAAACACGTTTCACCGGCAGGTGCAGCAGTAGGTCTTCCACTTACCGATGTAGAAAAGAAAATCTACTGGGTAGACGATTTAGATATCGAATTCACACCAATTGCTAACGCTTATATCCGTGCAAGGGGTGCAGACAGAATGTCATCTTTCGGTGATTTCATTTCTCTTTCTGATGTTTGTGACAAATCTACAGCATTAGTAATTAAGAGAGAAGTTTCTGATGGTGTTATTGCTCCTGGCTATACAGAAGAAGCTCTTGAAATCTTAAAAGCAAAGAAAAACGGCAACTACTGTGTAATCCAGATTGACCCGGATTACGAACCAGCACCAATCGAAACCAAAGAAGTATTTGGTGTAACATTTGAACAGGGTAGAAACGAACTCGTTATCGACAACGATTTCTTCAACAATATCGTTACAGAAAACAAAGAACTGACAGAACAGGCAAAGATTGACCTTGCAATTGCTATGATTACATTGAAATATACACAGTCCAATTCTGTATGTTATGTAAAAGGCGGACAGGCAATCGGTATCGGTGCCGGACAGCAGTCTCGTATCCACTGTACACGTCTTGCAGGCAGCAAGGCTGATAACTGGTGGTTACGTCAGTCTCCACAGGTACTTGGACTTCAGTTTGTAGACGGCATCAAACGTGCAGACCGTGACAACGCTATCGACCTTTACATGGGCGAAGATTACATGGATGTACTTGCTGATGGTGCTTGGGAAAACATCTTCAAAGTAAAACCAGCCGTATTTACAGCAGAAGAAAAACGTACTTGGTTAGACAAAAACACAGATGTAGCACTTGGATCTGACGCTTTCTTCCCATTCGGTGACAACATCGAAAGAGCAAAGAAAAGCGGTGTAAAATATGTAGCACAGCCAGGTGGTTCTGTTCGTGATGATCATGTTATTATGACATGTAACAAATATGATATGGTAATGAGCTTTACAGGAATCCGTTTGTTCCATCACTAATCTTATTTAGGGGCAAGATAAATTATCAAAAAAGGGTTTCAATTATGCTGTGTAAATGCGTTTTGATTGTAGAAAATGCATGAAAAGCAATTGAAAAAAGGCGGGAAAGGAAAAATGGAAATTAAAATTGGAAAAAGGAAAGAAAGGTTTTTCAATTTTGAATTTTCAGTTTCAAGTTCCAAATTTTTTACCGAACGCAGTCTTACAGTAGAAATAAAAAAGTTCCCCTAGGAGATATTTTTGAGTGATTTATCTATATGGAAGAAAAATGTATGAAAATACCCGTGATTTTGAAGAGGTCACGGGTATTTCGCTATAAAAAGTGTTTATATAGAGTTTTATAGTTCTTTTTGTGAAAAAGATTTTATAATTCCATAAATGATGAATCCAATAGCAAGTATGCGAAGTGGATACTCAATGATGTCCGGAACAGGTTCTGACATTAAAGCAACGGAATTAAGTAATAGTCCTATGATTAAAATAGGAGAAGGACCATTGGAAGTACTTACAGCCTCTCCTTTTTGCTCCTTTAACTCAGCAATGATGCGGTTTGTTTTAAATGTTGTATGCATAATGGAAAACGTCATAGCACCAATTATGAGTACAAATACAATGTATAATGGTGCATGGATAGCCGCATAACATTCTATTAGGAAGCAGAAAATCATGAGAATACTAGCACCTTTGAACATATTTCTGATTTTGGTATAATGTTCAATACTAGAATCAATATCACTATATAATTCAAATGGACCATCTGCATTTAATTTTCGCAGAAAAATCCAAAATCCCCAGATTTGTACTATTTCAATTTGATTATCCCTCATAAACTCACGATAATCTTCACTTACATTTCCAAATTTGTCGCAAAAATCTACTTGATAGGTGTATTTATTTGCTGTGCATACGTCAAAGGTATATATTCCGGCAAAAAAGCTGGTTAATGCGTAGCCTTGTGCAGCCATTTCATTTAACCAGGCAGTTTCTTTGTCTTTATCAAAATATAAACGAAATTTTTTCATAACCTATTCCTCCATAAGTTTTGCATTTTCCAATAACTCTGTTAAACGTTTTGTTTCTTCTGCAAAGACAGTTTTTCCGGTAGAGGTAATGATATATTCTTTTTTCTTACGGGATTCTAGGTCTTCGCTGTAAATGGTAATCCAGCCTTTTTTAACAAGTGTCTGAATCGCTCCATAGAGAGTACCGGCACCAAGAACCACTCGTCCGTTGGTAAGTTGTTCGACTTCCTGTGTGATGCCATAACCGTGATTTGGTTTTCGTACTGCTAAAAGTATGTAATAAATCGCTTCTGTGAGTGGAATGTGTTTGTCCACGTATATCACCTCCTTTAATATATTGCAAGATGATGTATCGTAGCACGATATATCTTAAATACAATATATCGTATGGCGATATATTTGTCAATAAGTAAGTATTCATTATAGATGATTTTTCCTTGGATAAAGAAATATCTACGCTGAGACCTAAACCTAATTTCCTTTTAGGTCTATAGCCAATTTTATGTACCGTGAGGAAAAAATTATAGAGCGTCCCATGCGGAGATTAGGTCTATACAGAAAAAACAAGATGGTAGACCTAAAATAGATGAAAAAATACGGAAAATGAAACAGAAATATGCCCGATTAGGTCTATAGGAAATGTAGATGTGTCGTAGGGAAGGGAAAAGTGGAAAATCCTTTAGACCTAATGGAAGCAAAAGTGATTATTCAGTACCTCTATAATTTTGAAAAGGGAGTTTGCTTTCTCCGATTTACAAACATATAAATCCCCACAAGCAAAATTACTTCACACGTTAGGATTACAAATGGCTGAACGAATAATGATAAGCGAAAACGTGAAGTAAATTCATGCAGCAGATGAATATATTGAAACATCAATGACAATCCTCCAAGTGGTAAGAAGCAAAGCGCAGGGCAGATTGCTCTTTTGCGTAAACTTATGATGAGGGTAGCGACAAAAGTGACAATAAAGCAAACTGCGCATACAAGGATTTGCATGATAAGGAATGGACCAATTTCTTCGGCCTGCATACCAAATGGAATGGTATTTTTGAGGAGATTATGACCGACAAAAATCATCAGTATAAAAATATAAGTCATTCCTGCAAATTGCACTCCTAATATGGGCAGTTTTATTTTGTTTGGTACAGAGCTTTGCGTGAAGTCTGGCAGAACGGCAAATAATGTTCCTGCAATAAGAACCGGGAAAATATAGTTTGCATAGGAAGCAATCGCAGTGTTAAAACGATATGCATTAAAATTTAAATAAAGCTGGATAAGGAATAAAATACATGTTACAACAAGTAAAGTCCGATTCTTTTTATTTACATTTATGTGGATACTTTTGAAATAATCAATTTCTTTGCTGGCATTTGTTTTTGCATGTTTACAGTAAAGTGCTTCCAGAGTGGATTGTTCATAGAGCTTTTTACAATGGGAGCATTCCTCAAAGTGTTCCTCCACAAGCTGTTTGCTCTCCACAGAACATAGTTCCTCCAGATAGGATGGTAGTAAGTCGCGTATAATATTACAATTGGTTTTTGGCATAATGCTCTCCTTTTTCAAATTTTATTCTCGTCCGGATAATTCAATAAGTTTGGTTTTGCCACGAAAATAGGTGACTCTCGCCCAATTTTCACTTTTTCCCATGATGTCTCCGATTTCGTGGAAAGACAAGTCACCCATACTTCTGAGATAAATGACTTCACGCGTGTCTTCTGGCAAAGTATGCAGGTGTTTGAGTGTATCTAAAAGTTCCACACGTGATAGTGCCTGCCGTTCCGCAGAGATTTCTGTAAAAGACAGTTCTTCTGTAATCTCAGAGGGGGCTATGTGCTTGTGCTTATCCAGATATTGATAATAAGTGTGTTTTCCAATCTGGCAAAGCCAGGTAGAAAACTTACAGGTCTCATCATAACGCTCAATGGACAGGCATGCCTTGTAGAAGGTTTCCTGTGTCAGTTCCTCGGCAAGCGACTCGTTGCCACAGAGCGAGTATAAATAATGATAGAGTAGTTTTGCATTTTCTTTAAAAAGCGCTTCCATGAAAACCTCCTTTCTGCCTATATATCCGTTTGGGAAGGGATTCGTTACAAATTATTTTAACGAATTTTAGGTTGTTTGCATAGGAAGCTGTTCCGTGAAAAATTGCTGGATTTAAAATGTTAGCAAATAAATGATTAAAATTTTAGTTAAAATATTGTATTGAAAAATAATCAGCCTACAGCAGTAGTCATATCTGTATGTGACTATAAGGATACACAGAAGAAACTTGCAAGGTTGGAGCGAATATTGGATATGATGGAGAATATGCGTCTGCTTAAAATTGCCGAAAGTAGAAATGGGAATAATTATGTTGATGTTTTCGTGTGCAATGTGTGTATTTATCACAGATAACAGAGATGTCCGGTTCCATATAAGTGGCATCATCTTTGTTTAAGAATACAGCAAATGGCACAGGATAGATTTTGCAGTCTCCTTTCGATAGTTGTTTGTATTTATTATCACACGTTTTGCAAAAAATCAAGACTAAGCATGAGTTTCGTTACCCTATTGCGACGATAAATATTGTGAGGTATAATGTTTACAATTATGAAAGCAGGTGAAAATATGAAGCTAATAAAGAGAATTAGAATTGACGGAAAAGAAGCAAAATTGTTACTTTTAGATGACAATAAAACCGTAAATATAGTTTTCGACAATGAGATAATATCTTCATCAGCAGGTGAAACATGGAATAATATCGAGAATGAAGAATGGGCACAAGAAGGATTATTAAAAATAGAGAGTGAGCGATATATACGTAAAAAAAACTCCATACACAAGCTGAAAAAGATGGCAGATGAGTGTTTCTAAATTTTGGAGGAATAGGAAATGATATATTTTCTTATGCATGAAAATGATAAATTAGCTCTATTTGAATATGAAAATCAAAGTATATTAGGTTTGGTAATCAATGATAAGATGATAGATAAACTTCCTTTTTTAGAAATGTCATCGAAATCATTAGAAGATAAAGTAGCAAAATGGATTTTAAACAGAAGTATTCCGGTAACGAGACAGAGAATAGAAGTTGATTTGAGTATGCTGGATACAAAAAATGTTTATGATTATATGATAATCAACTTAGGATTATCGCTTACAGACCATTATTGGATATGCCCGAAGGATTGTGATTATACTTGGGAAAATATTAATTTGTATGAAAATAATTTTTTGTCAACGTATTCGCTGATTTAAGGGATGATAAGAAGTCAATTGCAGGGAAAACAAACTTTGTACCTAGTGCATCATTAAAAGGTGATTTAAAGAAAAAATGGATTATTGATGAATTTGGTATTAGAAGACTTGTAAAAGGCAATTATAACAATACATGCAGACAAAGTTTATGTGAAGTTTTAGCAACAGAGATACACAAGAAACAGGGTAAATTTGACTACACCCCATATAGTTTAATAAAAATATCATCAGATGGACAGATAATACTTGGATGCGAATGTCCGAATTATACAAATATCCACACGGAGTTTGTACCAGCAATAGATATTGTGAATAGTTTGAAAAAATCGAATCAAAGTAATTATTACGAAACATATATACAGTATTGTGGGGAGCATGGTATAGATATAAATTACATGAGAGAATTTATGGAATATCAAATTTTAACAGACTTCATAATTACAAATACAGATAGACATCTAAATAATTTTGGGGTAATAAGGGATAGTAAATCTTTGCAATTGGTAAAACCGGCACCAATATTTGATAGTGGAAACAGCATGTTTTATAATACAGGAAATATAAAAGCGGATTACGATTTGCTTCATATAGGTGTGACTTCGTTTAAAAAATTTGAAGTTGAGCTTTTGCAGTATGTGTCTAATCCAATGCTGGTAGATATAAGTTTGCTGCCACCTAAGGATGAAGTACACAGATTATTCATGCAAGACCCGGCAGCGAATGAAGAAACGGTAGATAAGCTGGTACAGGCATATCAAAGAAAAGTTGATTTTTTGCATGAATTTCAGTCCGGAGTAAAAATATATTCGTATGATTATTTAAAAAAGTATGGAATTAAAATCAGATAATATCCATGAGCAAATAATATAAAAGGCTGGAGAAAATCCAATAAAAAAGATTTTCTCCAGCTTTTTATATGGTATTCAAAAAACATAACAAACTCTTTCTCTGTTCCGGAGATAATTGATAAATTCGCTGGATCAGCGGATCTTCTGAGAAACAATCCGTATGTTCCTCATCAAAAAATTCCTTTAATGAGATATCCAATGCCTGACAAATAAAATAGATAACTTCGACCGTTGGATTTTTCAAGCCGAGTTCAATATCGCGCAGATAGGATTGACTGATACCACTCATGTTTGCAAGTTTGTTGGTAGAGAGTCCTTTCTTGTAGCGGTAGAATTTAATACGTTCGCCAACGGGGTAGGTGATTCTTTCACAAGTTTGTTCGCTCATTGTGACCTCCTAAATGAAATGTTCTATTCCAAATAAAATGTTCTATTCCAAATAAAATGTTTTATTTCAAATAAAATATACATTATCAAATTTATAGCGATAAAATTACAACTATAGAGATTGACAACTATCGTTATAGAGATTAAAATGATAGTGAAAAATAAAAACTAGGAGGTTTATTGTATGATAAACAAGAAATTAATGAAACGTTTATCGGCTGTATTGTTGGCAGCAACACTGTGTATATCTGCAGTTTCTGGAAATGTAGCATATGCGACAGAAGTTGAAACAACAACCGAAACTACAGAAACTGACACAACAACTGAGACAACGGAAGAGTTGCCGGATGATTACATTATTCCAAATGATGAAACAGGTATTCCGGATACGGTATTGTACAACTATTTGCTGAATGTAAATCCAGTATATGGTGAAGAAGCAATTGCAGATGCAAATGGAGACGGCAAACTCTCTGTAGGCGAAGCAAAAGAAATTGGTTCTTTACATCTCTATGATATTGAAGGAGATGAGGACCGAATCCGCAGTTTCAAAAATATTTCTAAGTATGTACCGAATTTTGCTAATTTAGTAATTTATGATTACGAAGATACACCGGGAGAGCATATGACGCTTTCTACAGCAGATATCGAAGAATTTGCAAAATTGCAGGAGACAAATGGAAGAGGTTTTGGATTGACCTTAAGAGGTGTATTATTTGAAAATCCTGCGGATCTTGTGAAATTGCATACATTAGGAGGATTTGATATTTCAGAGTCCAACTTAACAAATTTGGATTTCGTAACAAAAGAAAATTTTCCAAACTTACGTTATATTTGGGTAAATGATAACCCAATTGAGAAACTTCCAGCCAGTCTTTCTGAATTTACCGAGTTATGGGGCTTGGATGTTTCAGGATGTAAGCTGACAGAACTTCCGGATTTGTCTGGTCTTGTAAATTTGGAAACTTTAAATGCTTATGAGAATCAGTTAACAACATTGCCGGATTTGTCCACACTTACAAAATTGGAAAATTTGCAGGTTCCTGAGAATCAGTTAACAACATTACCGGATCTTTCAGCACTTACAAATTTGAAGAGTTTGAACGTTAGCTACAATCAGTTAACAGCACTCCCGGATATTTCCGGTCTTACCAATTTAGATGACTTAAATGTTGGGCATAATCAGTTGACAACACTTCCGGATTTGACAGCATTGACAAAGTTAGATACAGAAGTTTATAAATTAGCAGAAAATCTGTTGACAGAAGCAGAACTGAAAGCAAAATTACCAGCACAGTTTACAGAAGACATTATCAAAGAAATCGCGGAACGTCAGACAAAAGAAATCGAATGTACTATTTCTATCGATAAGACAGAAATGACAGCAGATGATGTAGTGACAGTAACCGTTACAGCAAAAAATAAAAGTGCAATGCCTCTGCAGAATGTTGGGGTAAGTTTAGTAGTAAATGGTTGGATTAGTTTCGGCGATATTCCTGAAGGTTATGAATCTGAGCCTGTAATTGAAACCTTTGCAGTTGGAGAAGAAGTATCCTTTACTTATAAAGTGCCTGGAGAAAATCTGGCAAGTGCATTGAGATACGATGGAGAAGTTAAGCTTCATGTAAGAGTATGGTGTGATGAACCTTACGTTTCTAGTTATGCAGAAACAGAAAACATTACAGTAGAAGTGAAAGAAGAAGATAACAGTGGTTCTGGTGACAACAGCAGTTCCGATGATAACTATGATGATGAAGAAACAGTATTAGACATCAAAGTAACAGATATCACAGTTTCCAACAAAGAAGTTGTATTAACAGATGATGCTCCAACAGGAAAAATTAGCCTTGCAGTAACTGTTGATGGTGCAGATGCAGCGAAGTTAGCTGATGGCGATAGGTTATATGCGTACATGAGATATGAACAGGAAAGCATGGGAACTATCTATTTGTATTACAATGCTGAAACAAAGAAATTTGAAGGTTCAACCAATGTTGGCGGCAATTTGTATTTTGATGGCACATACTCTGTAGATATGTTTAGATTAGAATCTAACTGGCAGGAAATTTCTTATACAGGAGATACAACACTGTTCACATTAAAGAGCAATGTTACCGATAAAGTTTCACCGGTAGTAAATGGTGTTGAAATTCTTATCAATGGTGTAGCACAGACAACAAACAAATTTACATTAAAAGCTGGCGACATTGTTACTGTTCGTGCAGATGTAACAGATGACAGCCAGATTTTAGGTATGGTTCAGTTATATCCTGATTTTGAACTTTCAAAAATTACAACTGCTCAGTTTATTGAAATGTATAATGCAGGAAATTTATCACTTACAATGCGTGCAGGACAGTATGATTTGGAAGTAACAAAAACTTTAGTAGAACCTTTCTATGAAGGTGAATATTATGTTTATGGCATATATGTTTATGACAAAAACAACAATATGACTACATATTATGGAGATGAACTTGCTCCGTTCTTAAAAACAGTAGCACCAAACAAAGCAAATGCAGTAGTTGTAGAAAATGAAACTACAACAAAAGACTTAAATAAAGTTGCAGCAAACATCGCAACCATCATTGCAAAAGACGGTGCAGTAGATGCAGCTACAAAAGCAAAAGTAGAAGCAGCTATTAAGAATGGTGAAACTATTTCCGTAAACATTGCATATTCAAATGTACCTGCAAACTCTGTAAATTCCGAAGTAAAAGCAGATGTACAGAAGAAAGCAGATGCTGTATTTGGTAAAGATACAAAACTTGTTTACCTTGATATCGTATTGAATGCGGTTAGTGACAAACAGGGTGCTCTTGGTAACTTAAATGAATTAGGCGAAGAAATCAGCGTTACTGTAAAACTTCCAGAAGGATTGGAAGATTATAAATACTTCAAAGTAGTTCGTTACCATGAAAAAGCAGATGGTACAGTAGAAACATCTATCCTTGATGCAGTAAAGAATGCAGATGGAACCATCACATTCAAGACAGATCGTTTCTCTACATATGCAATTGCTTACAGCAATACAGCAGCTATTGGTGAATCCGGCGGCACCGGTGATGCTGATATGACACTTGTATATTTTGCATTAGCAGCTTCTGCAGTAGCAGCAGTTGTTGTTAGCAAGAAAACACGTAAAACAGCATAGGTAATATCTGAAGTATTACGAAATGTAGCTATTTGGTTACAGCTAAATAATTAAATATATAGGCGGTGATTGAAAATTACCGCCTGCACCACGCACGGTCACGAAGTGACATCCTTCTAT
>CAYVGA010000073.1:0-11497 GCA_964449855.1 uncultured Lachnobacterium sp. | reverse complement strand
CAGCAGCAATACAAGACCGCAGAAGGCCGTGCAAAACTTGCTTATGAAGAAGGCGATACACATCACGGTGGATGCGGACATTGCGGAGGTGACAAATAATGGACGTATTAAAGAGAGTGCCTGTTCGTGAACAGGATGCACAGGTTCGTGCGACAAACTTTGAAGAAGTATGTTACGGTTACAATGAAGAAGAAGCAGTTGCAGAAGCTTCTCGTTGCTTGAATTGTAAAAATGCACTTTGTATGCAGGGATGTCCGGTTTCCATCAACATTCCGGCGTTTATTGAAGAAGTAAAAAACAGAAACTTTGAAGCAGCTTATCAGATTATCTCTGAATCAAGTGCACTTCCAGCGGTTTGTGGTCGTGTTTGTCCACAGGAAAGCCAGTGTGAAGGGAAATGTATCCGTGGTTTTAAGGGAGAACCGGTTTCTATCGGTAAATTGGAACGTTTCGTAGCGGATTGGGCAAGAGAAAACGGCATTAAGCCGAAAAAAGCAGAAAAAACAAATGGACACAAAGTAGCTGTTATTGGTTCTGGTCCGGCAGGTCTTACCTGTGCAGGGGATCTTGCAAAACTTGGTTATGAAGTGACAATTTTCGAAGCACTTCATGCAGCAGGCGGTGTACTTGTATATGGTATCCCGGAATTCCGTCTTCCAAAAGACAAAGTCGTAGCGGCTGAAGTGGAAAATGTAAAAGCACTTGGTGTTAAAATTGAAACAAATGTCGTAATCGGTAAATCCATTACCATTGACGAACTTATCGAAGAAGAAGGTTTCGAAGCGGTATTTATCGGTTCCGGTGCAGGACTTCCAAAATTCATGGGTATTCCGGGAGAACAGGCAAACGGTGTATTTTCTGCAAACGAATACTTAACGAGAAATAACCTGATGAAAGCATTTCAGGAAGGCTATGAAACACCAATCAGCCGCGGCAGGAAAGTCGTAGTTGTAGGTGGTGGTAACGTAGCAATGGATGCAGCTCGTACCGCACTCCGTCTTGGTGCAGAAACACATATTGTTTACCGTCGTAGTGAAGCAGAACTTCCTGCACGAGTAGAAGAAGTACACCATGCAAAAGAAGAAGGTGTGATTTTTGACCTTCTCCAGAATCCAACAGAAATCCTTGTGGATGAAAAGGGTTGGGTAAAAGGTATTCGTATTATCAAAATGGAACTTGGTGAACCAGATGCATCCGGTCGTCGTCGTCCGGTGGAAGTATTAGGTTCTGAATACGAAATCGAATGTGATACCGTAATCATGTCACTTGGTACATCACCAAATCCATTGATTTCATCTACAACAGAAGGTTTGGATGTAAATAAATGGAAATGTATCGTTGCAGAAGAAGCAACCGGTGCTACATCCAAAGAAGGTGTATATGCCGGTGGCGATGCCGTAACAGGTGCCGCAACTGTAATCCTCGCTATGGGCGCCGGTAAAGCGGCTGCAGCAGGTATTCATGAATATCTTGCAAATAAATAATTTGAGAATAGTTTATAATTGCTATAATTACGTTTCGCAAACCCATGAGAAATCAGCTACGCTGATGGGTTTGCTCACACCTGAATCATGTTCTCACGCTCAAAACAGCAAGTGTTTTGAGCTGTACTGAACAGTTACCAGGTACTGAATAATTAATAGATAAGAAAAGCAGGTGACGCACATGCGTAAACGAATCAAGCAGCTAGCTAGAGGTAAATTCGAGTACGCGAAACCGGAACTTCTCTTATCCGAAGAAGAGATTACATTTGAAGTGTGCGAAGGAGAGGATTACGAAGGCGAGTTTATCATCGAAGCGACAGCAAATATAAAGCTTCGGGGCCTTGTGTATGTAACCAATCCTCGTATGGAAATACAGAATCCTCATTTTGAGGGTGAGAAAGTTCGGATTCGTTATCAATTTCATACAAATGGTTTGAGTGAAGGGCTGACCGAAAAGGGGAATTTTGTAATTGTTTGCAATCAAAATGAGATCAGTCTTTCTTTTTGTGCGACCATTTCCAAAAAGTATACAGAAACAAGTATAGGACCAATTAAAAATCTCTATGATTTTGTTTGTTTGGCAAAAGAAAATTGGAGTGAAGCATTTCAGCTTTTTTATCACAAGAGTTTTGCAAATATTTTAAAACCGAACGAAGTAAAAGAATTGATGTTTTATCGGGGTATGATTGCGGCCAAACCTTCCAATCAAAATTTAGAGGAATTTTTGATTGGTATTCGGAAAAAAGAAAAGATAAGTTTTCATATAGATGAAACGAATTTTACGGCTTATGGTCTGACAGAAAAGATAAAAGAATCTTTTGAAATAAAGAAGACACACTGGGGTTATATAGAGATAATAGCATCTACGGATGCAGAATTTGTACAATTTAATAAAACAGCTATTCATACAGAGGATTTTATTGGAAGTACATATACATTTGAATTTTATATTGATCCGAAGAAATTACATGCCGGTAAAAATTTTGCGCAAATCCAATTGGCCAGTGTATATGAAAGTGTAAACATTCATATAGAGGTTTCACGAGAAGAAAAGAAAGTTTCAGAAAAGATTTCTGAAAGTATGCAGAAGAAAAAATATCTTGCTGATATTATGGAATTGTATCAGGCGTATCGTTTGAAGCGAATTGTAACAGGTGTGTGGGCAAATGAAAGTATGGATATTCTGGATCATTTGCAGGAGTTAGAGCCGGAAGAGCCGATGTATTCGCTTATGAAGGCACAATGTTTTATCATCAATCGTCAGAGACAGGATGCAGAATGGATTTTGGATGAATTCCGGAGAAATTGGACCGATAAGAAAGTGCCGATATGGGGATATTATTTGTATCTGATGTCGCTGATTAAGCGTGAGCCGGCTTATGTAGATAAATTGGCAGACGAAATTGAATCGATTTTCCGTGAACATCCAGAGTCTGTGATGTTGTTTTGGGTTTTGACTTTTTTAAAAGAAGAATATATGGAAAATCATGCGTTGAAGTTAAGGGATATTTCCTATTGGGTTATGAAAAAATCATCTTCACCATATCTGTATGTGGAAGCATTTTATTTGTTTTGGCAGAATCCGTATCTTTTGACAAAGCTAGGGGCATTTGAGGTTCGTATTATTCGATGGGCGATTCGCCATCAGGCCATTACAAAGGATATTGCGGCTCAGATTTTTCAGATTATGGAAACGGAAAAGCAGTTTGATCCAATACTTTATGAGATTATGTGTGAGGCATATGAATTGGATCCGAAGCCGGAATATGCAGGTATTATCTGTAGTTATTTAATCAAAGGCCAGCAGTATGACAATAAGTATCACAAGTGGTTTGCATTGGGGATTGAGTTAGAACTGCGAATTACCAGCCTCTATGAGGCGTATCTTTTATCGATGGATGAAAGAGAGATAGAGCCTGTGCCAAAAATTATTCAAATGTATTTTCAGTATGAATGTGGACTGCCTTATAAGAAAATGGCAGTGCTTTATAATAATATCATTGCAACGAAGAATTCAAACCCCGAAGTTTACCAGAAGTATAGCCGTACAATGGGCAAATTTGCGATGGAGCAGATTTTGGCGGGACATATGGATGACAATTTGGCAGTGATTTATGACGATATGCTGGATTTTGGGTTGATTCATCCGGATGCAGCAAAAGCTTTGGCTGGTATTTTATTTACACATAAAATTTCTCTTTTTGATGAAAACATGGCAAAGGTCCTTGTATATCAAAGACCGATGAAGGAGCCGCAGATTGTTCCAATTGTGGATAAGACGGCTTATTTTCAACTTTATTCGGATGAATATGTTATTTTGTTAGAAGATACAAAAGGACAACGATATTCGAGCGAAATTGGTTTTTATTTAGAAAATTTGATGGATGCACAGAAATATCTGCCGAGCTGCATGGAACTGGCACCAGAGGAATTGACATATCTTGTTACGTATTTTGACAAGAGACCAAATTATTTTACATTTGAAGAAAAAGATAAAGTGCATTTAAGGACAATGATGTTTTCAAATGCTATTAGTAATGAATACAAAGCACGTTTGTTTCCGGAAATTTTGCATTTCTATCAAATGCATGAACATGATGTTATGATAGAAGAGTATATCGAAAAAGCAGATTATCGGAAGTTGGATGATGCATCAAGAAAATTTGCAATTGAACTGGCAGTGGAATACGATTTGCTGGATTTTGCTTATCAAAAAATAGAAGAGTATGGAATGGACCAGATTGGTTCTGCTGCAAAAGCCAAACTTGCCGGTTATATGATTACCAAGACCCAGTATGAAGAAGATGAATTTTTGATAAATCTGGCCATCATGGCATTTCGGGCAAAGAAATATAATTACCAGACCTTGCATTATTTATCTCAATGTTATAGCGGGCCTACAGAAGAAATGCTGGATATTTGGTTTGCTGCAAAGAGTTTTGACATTGATCTTTTTGAGATATCGGAACGTATTTTGGTTCAGATGATGTACACAGACCATATGGTACTTGATGGCATGCCGGTATTTCGGTATTTCTATGAAGCTGGCGGTAAGGATTTTATTATGCTGGCATATATAAGTGATTTGGCGCATCGTTATTTTGTTGAAAAACAGAAAATTGATGAGGATATTTTTGAATTATTAGAAGCGAGATACATTTATCATTTGGAATTGAACGATGCCTGCAAGTTGGCGCTTTTGTGTCATTATGCAGAACTTGCATCTGTTTCAAAACGCCAGTATGAGGTTGAGGATGAGTTGTTAGGTGAATATACCAGAAGAAATATGTATTTTGCGTTTTACAAGCGTTTGTCTCCAGAACTTGTATTGAAATATCATTTGTATGACAAGGTGTTTTTGGAATACCGTACAAGCCCGTATAGTCGTGTAGTGCTAAATTACAGCCGTGATGAAGATGGAAATACATTCCGAAAAGAAGATATGCAGGATGTATATGATGGTATTTTTGTAAAAGCATTTGTGATGTTTTTTGGTGAAGCGATTCAATATTATATTAGTGAAGAGCGTGGCAGTGAAGTAGAAGTAACAGAGAGTAATCGTATCGTAAATAATGATGTATATAACAAAGATGATCAGAGCAGATATAATCTTTTAAATCAGATGTTGATTTCGAGTACTTTACAGGAAGATGCGGAGCTGCAGATGACGATAAAGCAGTATGCGGCTTTGGATGAAGTCACAAAGAATGTATTTCGTTTGCTTTAAATGGACGATACGAAAAAGAGGATAGTATGAAACAGAACAGAGCGTCGGTATATCTCGGAATTGACCTCAATGACCGATATGCCATGATTAGTTATTATCAACTGCATATGGATGAGCCGGAAACAGTCAGCACCATAGCCGGTGGTGATGCTTACCAGATTCCGACTCTTTTGGCAAAGCGGAAGGGGTTGGGGCAGTGGTACTATGGAGATGATGCCAAGAAAATGGCAAAGACTTCAGAGGTGGTTTGTGTAGATACCCTTTTAAGGAGGGCTGTAAGTGGAGAAACCGTACGAATGGAAGAAGAAAGTTATGAAGCGAGAGAGCTTTTGACTTTGTTTTTGAAAAGAGTCATGGAACTGCCTAGAAAATTAGGAACTGTCCGTGTGTATGATCGTGTTGTTTTGTCCATAGAACGTTTGTCCAAAGAAAGTATGGAGATGTTTTGGGAGATTATACCAAAGTTAGGATTGTCGCAGGAACAATTCATAGTTATTGATCATAAAGAAAGTTTTTATCATTTTGCACTGAGCCAGCCCGAAGCACTGTGGATTCATGATGTGTATCTCTTTGAAAATGATGGAAAACATTTATTTTATTATGGATTAAAACGAAATACACGTACCAAACCACAGATGATTTCGATTCGCGAGAGTATCAAAAATCCAGTGGAAGAAAAGGATGATCACGAGTTTTTGGCGATTCTCCAGAAAGCATTTGAAAATCAGATTGTAACAACGGCATATCTGGTAGGAGAAGGGTTTGAAGGTGGATGGATGAAAGATTCTTTGGCATTTTTGTGTAAAAACAGACGTGTTTTTCTGGGCAATAACCTTTATAGCAAAGGGGCATGTTATGCGGGATATAATCGTGAGCATGCAGAAAAATGGAAATTCATCTACATGGGAGAACATGAGATGAAATTCAATCTCAGTTTAAAGGTAAGAGATCGTGGGAATCTGGCTTTTTATACATTGACAAGTGCAGGAAAGAATTGGTTTGAAACAAAAGGTGAATGTGAGGTTATTTTATCAGGAACTCCGGAGATAGAGTTTTGGAAGCAGCTTCCGAACAGCAGGGATGCGGTGATTGAATCTTTGGAGCTGACCGATTTGCCAAATCGTCCGGATCGGACGACCCGGCTTCGAATTACAGCAACGCCGGTGTCAGATGAGAAAATCGAGGTTCTGATTCAGGATATGGGATTTGGAGAGATTTATCGCAGTACCGATAAGACGTGGAAATATACCATGACGATGTAAGCGTACAGTAGGTTTGTGATAACAGTCAGCTAAAAGCTGAATTGGTTTGTCGCTGGCTATTATGTGGGAGATAGGGAGGAAGGCTGTATGGGTGAACTTTTTATATGTAATGCGCCAATCGCAGCAGTGCCTTATTATATAGAAGGTATCGGATGGAATGTGTATACACTGGAAGAATTGTGCTATTATGTAGAACATAATACCTATCTTCTGGAACGGGAATTTATGACCGAAGAACTATGTTCATGGATTGGCAAAGAGGTAAAAAATATAAAATTAGCAGAAAAACTTCATGCTATTATGCAAAGGAATGGGCGGCTTTCTGAATTCATAGAAATACTTTTGACAGAGTGTGGATATTGTCCGAGAGCAATTATCAAAGAAACGTTGACCGTGATTCGGGAAATGGAAGAAAAGTCTGACTTTGAGCGAAATAAGATGCGGGCAGACCGCCTTATGGAGAGAGAAAAATTTTTAAGCAGTATTTATGAATATAAGGGATTGCTAGAGTCCAATGAAGCAGGAGAGCAGAGCAAAGAATTATTGGGAAGTATCTGGCATAATTTAGGGACTGCATATGCACGTTTGTTTTTGTTTGCGGAAGCAATTTCATGTTATGAAAAGGCGTATAAGTTAAACAATCGCAGGGAATCGCTCAAACAGTGTATGATGGCATGTCACTGTCATTATGAAGAAACAGAATTTTCAGCAGTAGTTGAAAAATACCAGCCGGAAGAGGGGTTGGTACAGGAAGTTAGAACAGAGATGGACAAGGCTTATAGCAGTAAAGCGTTAGAGGAGTTTGGGGATAAGTTCGGTTCCATTGTTGCACTGAAAGCGCTTGGACGCAGGGGTGATTTTCAAAAAGAAGTGGGAAATATTATTTTCCAGTGGAAAGAAGAATATAGGAGAATTTGCAGGATATAGAGTATGTCTTTTTTAGATTGGCTTTTTAAAAAAAAGAAAAAGAGTAAACGGGAAGTGTTAGAGATTCAGGAAGAGGATATCAAACCTGTTTTTTTAACGGATCCTGTTGCGATTCAAAATTATGTAATTGGTGTCTGTGAGCAGATGATTGATGTATCAAAAGAAATGGAAGAGGTTCGCAGGGAATATGATCAGGTAACAAATTATCTGAATGATATTCAGATTGTAGAGGGTTTAGGTGGAGAGCAGAAAAACCAGTTGATTGAAATTTCTACACAGGTTTCGAAGCTTATCAATACCCGAAATGAATATTTAAATGCGGAGAAAAAAATTTCGGATGAAACGTTTTATCAAATGCAGGAACTTGAAGATGAAATACCTACCATTATTCGAAGACTCATGGATAATGAGAAATATTTGGATACGATTAAAAGGGATTTGAACCGTCTTGCGGCCGAAAAAATTGAGTGGAGTGTGCTCCGGCATGAAAGACAGGAAGAACAGGAAAATCTTCGTAGATTATCCAAAATAAGCCTGATTGTTTTTGGTATCGCAACCGTTTTAATAGTGGTTATGTCCATTTTAATGGAATGGGAATTGCTGCCATTATTTATTTTGGCTTTTTTTGCAACGCTTTGTGCGTCTTATATTATACTTCGTATGCAGGAATGTGAGAAAGATATTCGTCGATGCGATCTGAACCAAAATTATACCATTACGTTGGAAAATCGTGTAAAGATTAAATATGTAAATACGAAAAATGCAGTGGATTATACTTGTCGTCGTTTCCATGTAAGTCATTCCAGAGAATTGATTTTTAATTATGAACAGTATCAGGAAGTTAGTAAGGAACGAGAGAAGTTGAAAAATGTGAATGAAGATTTGGATTATTTCAACAATCGTCTGGTTCGTATTCTGCGCGGCCTGCATTTATATGATGCAAAAATCTGGCTGAACTATGCCAATGCAGTGATTGACCCGAAAGAAATGGTAGAGTTAAAACATAATTATTTTCTTCGCCGTCAGAGTCTTCGCGGACGCATCGAATACAATCTTGAGGCTATGAAGGAAATGCGATTGGAAATTGAGAAGTATATTGACAAGATGGGTAATAAGTCTGAGCAGGTGCGAAATATTTTGGCAAAAGTAGATGAAATGAATAAGGCTTATGGTTCATAAAGATAGAAGAGATGTTTTCAGAGATGGAGACATCTTTTTTTGTTATGTTATTTGTGTGGTTTTTACAGCTATTTTATCTGTGGAACATATCCGGATATTGGGCATAACATATATTGTATTAAGTAATCAGGAGAATTATGTATGGGAAATAACAGAAACTGCGATGTTTGTGCAGATACTTCCAGAAGCCAGATGGATATGCGCAGACAAAAAGCAGGTATGTATGACAGCAGATATACACGAAGTCAGATGATGCCTAGAACACAGATGAGCTGTGAAATTGCAGGAAATAACAGAATGGTGGGCGGTTGTGAAACTTGTGGAAACGCAAGAACAGGAAACAGCTGTGAAACTTGTGGAAGCGCAAGAACAGGAAACAGCTGTGAAACTTCTGGAAGCGCAAGAACAGGAAATAGCTGTGAGACTTGTGGAAGCACAAGAACAGAAAATAGCTGTGAAACTTGTGGAAGTGTAAGAATGGGAAATAGTTCAGAATCGTGTGGAACTGCAAGATCCGGCAATAAGTATGAAACTTGCGGTATGGTAAGAGCTGGAAATAACTGTAATGATTGTGGAAATTCCATGCAGGATGAACTGCGTGGAATGCCTCTTGCAATGGGCTATGTACCTTGGCAGAATTTTGGATGTACCTATGAGCCAATGGAAGGTCTTCGTGCCGGAACGATTTTTCCGGAATTAGATAAGCCGTTTTATGGAAGAAAGGGGATGCGATAATGGATAGATGCAAAATGTTGGAATGGGTGCAGGCACTTTGTTTTGTGGTAGTAGACATGGAGCTGTATTTGGATACACATCCTTGCGATACAGATGCATTGGCATATTACAAAGAAGCTGTAGTGAACTATAAAAATGCAAAAAAACAGTTTGAAGAGGCGTATGGTCCACTGGTAGCCACCTCTTCAAAGGATTGTGACAGATGGGCTTGGGCAGATATGCCATTACCATGGGAAGGAGTGAGATAATATATGTGGACTTATGAAAGAAAATTGCAGTATCCTGTTAAAATTACCAGACCAAATCCAGCCATGGCAAAATTTATTATGAGTCAGTATGGAGGACTGTATTGCGTTAACAGATAACCTGAAAAAAGCCTTAAAAACAAGGCTTTTTCCAGGTTAGAGATTCAGTTTAAATGTAAAATCAAGAGAATTATTAGGCCGGTCAAAGGTGATATAATCAACAATGCTTCGAATGGAGTTGCCTTTCCGTTCGTAATCACTATCAGGATCTTCTAAGATATCAAGTACATCTTTGATATTATGAATCATTTTATTATCAAGTTCTTTTTTGTCCATGTTGATTTGTTCATTCACGAGTTTGTTAATGAGATTTTCGATACGGGATTTTTCTCCTTCGAAATAGAGTTTGTTTTCTTTGTATTCCTCTTTGGAATCAATTCCATCAAGATATGCATTTTTTGCACGTTTCTGTCGTTGTTCAATTTTTAATAATTCCTTTTGGTATTCTTCAATTTGAATATTCGTATCAGCAGAAGTTTGTGATACAATGGTGTACGATATGGAATCTTTTTGTAAAAAGTCTTTTAGGCCGTCTATTACATATTCAGAAATAAGTTTTACAGAAATATAATGTGAGGTAAAGCATTTTCCTTTTGCATAATTCCAGCATTGGAAACCTTTTTTGGGTTCGCTTCCACCTAAAGCGAGCGTTTTGCCACAGGAAGAACAGCGTAACACTCCGGATAACCAATGATTGCAGCTTGAAACATCTTTGATTTTTTTTGAAGTGCCTGTTGTTCTATTTTGTGATTCAATCATAGAGGTCATTTCCTGTGTACATTCATATGTCCACAGGGCTTCCCATTTTCCTTTTGTATAGATTACTTCATCTTTAGGTTTTCGTTTGCGACCTCGTTCAGAATAATTCCAGCGTAATATTCCGGCATAAAAAGGATTCGTTAAAATATATTCTACATCACGTGTTTCAAATAGGTTTCCCTTTTTGGTACGCCAGCCTCTTTGATTACAATAAACAGCAATGCTTCGAGTTGTTTTTCCCTCATATAATAAGTCTTTCATAGTCAATGGGATAATTTTTGTATCATTATCAATTTGAGGAATATGTCCATTCCCCTTTGTGGAAGTGTATCCAATAGGGGACACAGCCATATAATTTCCTCGCATTGCATTTTCTGTCATACCTCTTAATACTTCACCGGATAACCGGATGGAATAGTATTCATCCATCCATTCTATGATACGTTCAATCAATGAGCCGAATTCACCAGTGGTATTTTCACTAATACTAAGAACTTCAACATTATTTTTTTTGAGCAGGGATTTATATAATATGCTTTCTTCCTGATTACGTGCAAAACGTGAAAATTTCCATACGATTATGCAGTCGATAGGGTGTTCCTTGGATTTTGCTATTCCAATCATACTTTGAAATGCCGGGCGTTTATCTGCCTTGCGGCCGGAAATTCCGTTATCTTGAAATATATACTCATTAGGGATAATGATGTTATTTCGTTCCGCGTATTCTTTTAATAAGCGAATCTGTGCATCGGGAGACAGTTCTTCCTGTTTCTCTGTAGATACACGTATGTAGAGAGCACCGATTTGTTTGTTCATATTGTTCATAGTATCATCTCCTTGAAATTGTTATAAAATACAGTTACTTATACTTGCATGGCTGAAATTGAAATGATACAATATGCTTGTCTAGGGCTTCTGTATCATTTCAGAGGTCAAACCGTCTTGCTTTGGTAGAGCAGGGCGGTTTATTTTTTTGTGTTAATTATCATATCATTTTATATTATGGTGTGACAAGTAAAAAAAGTGATACTATTTTTTCGCCTTATGGAGTCGGAACTTATGGGGGACATTTTTCAGAAGGGGAAAAGTATGTACATAATAAATGAGATTATAAAGTTA
>CAYVGA010000072.1:0-11813 GCA_964449855.1 uncultured Lachnobacterium sp. | reverse complement strand
TTTGCTTTAAAAGTTTATTTCATTTTTACGAAAATAACAAATGAACAGTAGTTTTGTGCAATTTTTTATATTTACTCATTTATAGTAAGAAAAGAATATTTTATATGTTATAGTGTATGGAAATAAATTGGTGATTATGTAACAGAGAAGAATGAAGTAGGTGCTTTGGCAGAAGATGTACCAGAGGAGATGGCGGAACTATTGGAGGAGATGAATACAGAGTTTTATAATATTGATGAAAAAAATATATTGATGGCTGCTGCATACTTTCATGCAAAGTTTGAAAATATACATCCATTTTCAGACGGAAATGGAAGAACAGGCAGATTGCTAATGAATTACTATTT
The DNA here is from genome assembly GCA_964449855.1 of uncultured Lachnobacterium sp. Taxonomy (GTDB): domain Bacteria; phylum Bacillota; class Clostridia; order Lachnospirales; family Lachnospiraceae; genus Roseburia. Next base: position 11,466 of record CAYVGA010000072.1, on the reverse strand, counting down.
GTTATCTGTGAATCATCCACCAATTGTTATTCATGAGGAAGATAGAAACGCATATTATGATGCCTTGGAACTGTTTGATACCGAAATGCAGTTGAAACCATTTCGAAATTTTTTGGAACAGAGAAATCGGGGAATAGTAGTATTCGATTAAAGGATATTTTTACGACAAACGCATGAATTACGGAGGTATTAATGGCAAAAAACAGTAGGAATCTAATCGGATAGATGAAATATTTATATGAAAACAAAATGTAACAATTTTTGGGTCATGACAATCATTATTCTTTGGTAGTAATATGTAATTAGAAGTAATTAGATTTTATTCAATTTCTGTTGATTTTACAGGGGGATGTGAGGAAGAGTTAAAGGGGGACTAATTATATGGGAAAATTTAATATATTTGTGCGGGGCTCTCACCTCATGCAATCAGAAAATAAAGGATATACGTTGGAGGAATTAAACGAAAGACTGGCACTGTTAGAAGATGGTAAAATAGTGGATAATCCTTTGTTTCGAGAAGAGAATGACGCTATTTATTATAGAGGAGACAAATATTTGAGAGAAGAGTATTTCATGTATTTGCCGAAAAGTGTACCGGGAGCTTTGAATTACATTCTGGCACAGGGAAAATATATTTATGTTGACAATATGATGCTTGTACGTTCACCGGATACAGGAATGAAATGGTATCAGCCATCCCGTCTTCAATCTGTATATATCCGCAAACCTGGAGAGTTTGTAGAGATTATTTGTTTTAGTGAACAAGACCTTTCCATAAAGTGGAGGCGTATTACCGGAACCGAGGATGCATATGAAGAAGTACCAAATGTTTCAAATCTGCAGTATATATATGAAGATGGACGAATTGTTGTAATAGGAGCAAGTAAATTCTGTGAACGGATTCATATTCCGGCAGAAATAAATGGTATACCTGTCAAGAAAGTTTCTCTTAAACCTTATCGGTACAGCAAATTTCTTAGAGAAATTGTGGTAGAAGAAGGGGTGGAAATAGTTCATATGAGCTTCGAACAGCCATATCTGGAAATAATAGATATTCCGAAGAGTGTTCGGATTGATGGTGCTCCAAATGAAATTTATAACTCATTATGGTTTCAGAGACAGCCGAATGGTCCTGTGTATTTTCGTGATTGGTTTTGTGGAATCAAAGGAACGTTTGCAGAAGACATATTAACGATAAAAGAAGGAACCAAAGGTATTATACGTCTTGTTCCATTATCCGGTAATATAAAGAAGATTGTATTGCCAAAATCATTAAGGGAAATTGGCAGACAGGAATTTTGGGATTGTGAAAAGTTAGAAGAAATTATCGTTCCGGAAATGGAAGATGAGATAAAAACATATTTTTTCGGAAAGGCAGAGGGGACATTTTCTTATCTATGGAGCGTAGACATAAATAATTGCTTTTACGATATAAATCGTGTGTTTATGTAAGACATTTTGCAGAAAGATGGAGTGGATTTGTTGGGTTTAAGAAATTATTTGCAATATTTGCTCAATTATAGATAAAAATTTATATGAGGAGGAAACAGATCATGAGATATTACAAAACGCCACGAGATGAAATTGACTACTTCCGTGAAGAGTATGAGTTTCTAAGCAACTTCTATCCAACAAAGCTGTCATTTGAGGGCATTACATACTATAATTCAGAAGCAGCTTATCAGGCACAGAAATGTCTGCTTCAGACCGATAGATTACAGTTTGCTCTTCTGTCAGCAGATGAAGCCAAAAGACTTGGACAGAAGCTGGAAATCCGTCCGGATTGGGATGAGATAAAGTATGGCATTATGGAAAAAGTTGTTTATGCAAAATTTACGCAGAATCCGGCACTTGCACAGGATTTGTTGGATACAGGCGATAAAACATTAAAAGAGGGAAATTATTGGGGTGATCTGTATTGGGGAGTGAGTCTGAAAACCGGTGAAGGAGAAAACAATCTCGGAAAAATACTGATGGCTTTGCGTGAATGTTTTCGTGAAAACGGAATTACCCTAGTATCATCCGGTTGCAATTCTCTTGAGGGTCCGTTTGAAGGAATGTGGATTAGTGATTTTGATATTACACTTTCTGATTGCGAATGTATCGTAAATGCGGCAAACGAAACACTTCTTGGTGGTGGCGGTGTGGATGGTGCAATCCATCGTGCAGCAGGTCCGGAGCTGAGAAAAGAATGTGCCACACTCGGTGGATGTCGTGTGGGAGAAGCAAAGCTGACGGATGGATATCGCCTAAAAGCGAAACACATTATCCATACGGTCGGTCCGAAATATCCTACAGAAAATTGTCGTGAGAATCTGGCAAAATGTTATACAGCAAGTCTTGACCTAGCGAGAGAACACGGAATTCACAGTATTGAATTTCCGTCCATTTCCACAGGGAAATTTAGCTATCCAAAGAAAGAGGCTTGTAAAATTGCCGTAAAGACAGTGCATGACTGGCTCAAGGAAAACAGTGATTATGAAATGAAGGTTGTTTTTTCTTGTGTTGATCCGAAGATATATGAATTGATTCGTGAAGAATTGGTTCAATAGTCTGAGATATCCGATGATACGCAGATGATCTTTGTGATGACTGCCAAATGAATAAAGGCAGTGGTTATACAGATGAGGCATGGCTTGCGAAATATGTATATATGGCAGAGGGAAAATATGGTATTAGTTCGACGTCCGTGCGTGAAAAGTTTCGTGAAGGAAAAAACGGTGCGGAAGAAATGCTCCATCCGAAGGTAATGGAGCTAATGAAAGAAGTGGACATGTGGGCAAGCGAGTAAAAATGGCATTTTAAAAATAGTAGAGAGTAGAGAATTGTGAAACTTGTCGAGGATATGTTATACTATTTATTAAAAAGAATAATGTGTACCAATTTGGCAGATGGTAATTATGGAGGTGCCCAATGGCAAGAACAATCGGAATCGGAATACAGGATTATGAGAAAATTATTAAGAATAATTACTTTTATATTGATAAAACCAATTTTATTAAGGAATGGTGGGAAAGTGGAGATGATGTGACTTTAATTACTCGTCCACGCCGTTTTGGAAAGACTCTGAATTTGAATATGTTGGATTATTTCTTTTCGAACAGAAATCCAAACCGGGGTGATTTATTCGAAGGGCTTTCTATTTGGGAAGAGGAGAAGTACAGAAAGCTACAGGGAACATATCCGGTTATCAGTCTGTCGTTTGCGGATATCAAGAGTACGGATTTTGCATCTGTGAAACAGGAAATTTTTTATATCATAGTAGATTTGTATCGGAAAAATCGTTATTTGATGGATAGTGAGATATTTACAGACGAAGAAAGGGATCTGTATGCTTCTGTACGCATGGATATGTCAGATGTGACCGCAACACGTGCTGTGCAGAGAATGTGTGATTTTTTGTTCCGCTATTATGGAAAAAAAGTCATCATTTTGTTGGATGAATATGATACCCCGATGCAGGAATCGTATGTATACGGTTTCTGGCAGGAGTTGGTATTGTTTACAAGAAGCCTGTTTAATGCCACATTTAAAACGAATCCGTATCTGGAAAAAGCGGTTATGACTGGAATTACGAGAGTGAGCAAGGAGTCTATTTTTTCGGATTTGAATCATTTGAAAGTGGTTACGACCACTGCTAAGAAATATGAAACAGCATTTGGTTTTACGGAAGAGGAAGTGTTTCTGGCACTGGATGAATGTGGTTTGGGTGAGGAAAAACAAAGAGTAAAATACTGGTATGACGGATTTATCTTTGGAGAACAGACGGATATCTATAATCCGTGGTCTGTGTTGAATTTTCTTGATACGGGAAAATATGAGCCGTACTGGGTAAATACCAGTGGCAATAGATTGGTGAGCAAACTGATTCAGGAAGGCAACAAGAAAATCAAGAACACATTTGAAAAACTGCTGGATGGCAAACCTATCCTGTGTCCGATTGATGAGCAGATTGTGTACAGCCAGTTGGATGAAAATGAGGGTGCGATATGGAGCCTGCTGCTTGCCAGCGGATATTTAAAAGTAATCAGCTATCAGGACGCAGACAAGGTGGAAGACGAAGAGGTGCTGTATGAGCTTGCACTGACAAATTATGAAGTAAAGCGCATGTTTTACAGCATGGTGCGAGGATGGTTCGGCATAACCAAAGGCAATTACAACGATTTTGTAAAAGCGATGCTTGTAGGAAATTTAAAAGAAATGAACGCCTACATGAATCGTGTGGCAAGGGATGTGTTCAGTTATTTTGATTCCGGAAAACGGCCTTCTGATGAGGCACCGGAACGTTTTTATCATGGTTTCGTGCTTGGGCTGATTGTGGATCTGTCAAAGGACTATGTCGTGACTTCAAACAGGGAAAGCGGATTTGGCAGATATGATGTCATGATTGAGCCGAAAGACCACACAAAAGATGCGTATATATTGGAGTTTAAGGTGCATGACCCGGAAGATGAAAAGGATTTGAAAGAAACAGTGGCAGCAGCGTTACAGCAGATTGAGGAAAAAGCATATGCGGCATCGCTGGTGACAAAAGGGATTCAGGAAGAGAAAATTCATAAATATGGGTTTGCATTTGAAGGAAAGAAGATACTGATTGGATAAGATGCAATATGGAGGCAAGTGCATAGATGCTGTTTCATGAAATTTACGGAAAATATAGTTATCAGACAGTTTCTCAGATTGTGCATCAGGCAATGAAAAACGGAAAAGTTTCCCCAAAAGATTGTTTCAGACAATGCATTTTTAGAAAGCAGTGCATGGATTCCGGAATCAATTATGCGTCAGTTGTTACCTATGGGCTGGGGGAATGAAAAAAGTACGAAAGATGGGAGAGAATGGAAATGGTATGAAAATTGGTGTTATAAGTGATTTACATTTGTTCAATAAAATTACAAATGTTGAACGAGCATTTTCAAAATTACATGATGTAGAGATGCTCTTAATTGTCGGTGATATCGCAGATAATGCAGGTGAAAAGCAATACGATATGTTAGTCAAACTGATTACTGACTATTCTAATGTTATACCTATATATTGTGTTTCGGGCAATCATGATAATCCGGCAAGAAATGATGTAAATTATAGGAAGTTTGAAGCAGAAATTAATAGCGAGTATATGTCTATCGTTGATGCAAGTGGTGCGTTTTATAAATGTATCAATAAGAATATTGATTTGATTGGATTGAATCCTATATATCATCAAAAGCAATTTTTCTTTTCAAATAAAGGAGCACAGTTAACTTTTTTGCAAGAACAGCTAAGTACGAAAGATTCCAAATATCATATCGTTTTGTGCCATCCTCCTCTTATTGCACATAATCCACAGCGGACAGAAGATATGCCATCTTATATTGCAAGGGAACAGGATAAACGGCTTCAAAAAATAATGGATGATGCTGGAAATGTAATTTTTATTTCGGGACATACACATCTTTCTCCTACTGTAGAATTTGATGCAATTCATAATAATTTGTACATTAATGATGGCAGTATTTGCCCAACACTAGTTAAAGATAAAAGTAATACGATTCAACAAGGAAATGTAACTTTACTTGAGGTGAACGAGAATGGGATTTCAATAATTGTAAAAGGAATACATAGCGAAAAAGTTTTTATAGATAGGTTTATAAAAATGTAGAATAATTCAATTTGCAAAGACGAAATAAAAACGAATAGTAGAATCTGCTTTTTCGGACTTAAAATTTTTAAAGAAAATGATTGAAATTGTGCGATGAATTTGGTATTATAAATAAGTCATTAAAATTATTTCAAATTGAATATTTGCTGCATTGGCGCAATCGGTAGCGCGTTTCACTCGTAATGAAAAGGTTGAGGGTTCAAGTCCCTTATGCAGCTTTGGAATTTAAGGATAATTTAGAAGGTTAGGCTAAATTATCCTATTTTATTTGGTAATGACGTAATTGTTTCTTTTTATGAAAACAATATGATTCAGAATAAGATGGAACAGTTGGTTCCTGTTTTTTCGGATGAGGTGTGTGCAAAGATAGATGGTTCTTCAAAGGAAGAAATAAAAATATTTGTTCAAAGGGGGATGTTATCGTTGCCGCTTCGAATAATGGGTAGAAGCAGGGGATTTGTGTTTGGATATTTCAACATATCCGTTAAATTTATGATAGAACTGTTAACAGCTTGTATAATAATCCTTATCGGTATCATATTGTTTTTGCTTATGAAAATACATGATCTTCAAAGAACAGCAAATGAAATTGTAGATGAATTTCGGGAAAAGCTGGTATACAGATACGAATACGGTAATTACCATTTCTTCTAACGACCGACACATGAAACGTTTGGCACATGAGCTGAATTGTGAATTAAAAAAGCTTCGTGTACAAAAACAGAAATACCAGAATGGAGACAAAGAATTAAAAGGTGCCGTTACGAATATTTCGCATGATTTACGCACTCCGCTAACAGCAATCTGCGGTTATATGGATTTGCTGGAACGAGAAGAAAAGTCTGAAAATGTTTCGAGATATTTGGGATTTGTTCAAAATCGTATTGAGGCAATGAAACAGTTGACAGAAGAGTTGTTCCGTTACTCAGTGATTTTGTCTACCGAAGAAGATATGGAATTGGTTTTATGGTGCGTTAACCGAACATGGGATAGAGCCTGTGATACAAATCACGGAGCAACGAATGGAACGTATGTCGAATAAAGCTGCGCTGTCGAGAATATTCAGTAATATTTTAAATAATGCTTTGAAATATAGTGATGGTGATTTGACCGATTTTATACGGTTGAGGCGGCGAGGGACTCAAATGGGTTGGGATTGTCGATTGCAAAGACGTTGATGGAGCAGATGGGGGGAAAGATTTCGGCGCAATATCTAGAAGGGAAATTGACAATAAAAATATTATTATGATATAGCTGAGAGAATTATGATTGTGAATATAGAGTTGGAGTAGTTGTGGAAAAATTCAAAGTGTAAGAAAAAGAGCTTCTTTAAATTAAGAAGCTCTTTAAACTATATCGTAATTTATTTGAGAATCACCGAATCCACTTCCTGTGCCATACGTTCATAACCGGCAACACTCGGATGCAGATGATCCCCGCTGTCATATTCTGGTAAAAATGCGGCTGGATTTTCCGGGTCGCAGAGTGCCTTGTCAAAGTCGATGACACCATCAATCAGGTCCGTGTTTCGAATCCATTCGTTATAGGTATTTCGAAGTTCTTCACGGAATCCGGCATAGGTACGCCAGCCTTCAATTGGAAGGAGGGTTCCGACATAGACTTTGTAGCCGTATTCACGTGCCTGTGCGATGTATTGCTTTAATCCGTCAATCAGTTCGTCTGCGGTTGGCAGGTCGCTCATCGGACGGAATGGGTTTACATCTGTGCCAACAGGGTGAATGATGTCGTTGATGCCTTGCTGGATGATAACAGTATCGGCACCATCGGTTGGTACTTCGTGCGAGAAGCGGCGTTTTCCGCTAAGTCCGTAAGATTCATATGTGATATTGTCGTATTCACGGAGAATACGGGAACCGCTGGTCGCGCGGCGGATAATGGCAGTGTTTTTATAACCATCTTCTTTGCAGCGGAGTGTCAGATAATCCGGCCAGTCTTGTGCAGTGATAGAATCACCATAGCATACCACGGTACGGTTTTCTTTGGCAGTATAAACGGATACATTACTAAGAAAATAGTTATAGCTGGTTTTTCTGGAAACGTTGATAGGAAATTCTTCGATTTCGGAATAATCGCCTACCGCATACTGACCACCAGAGAGCGGGCCACTGGTATATACCACAGAACGCATTTGGGTGTATGTTTTCAAATAAAAGCTTACTTTAAAGAAAAAGCCTGCTTTGATTTCACATTCGACAGGATCGGAAACCAGATTTTCGCCTGCCGGAATGATACACTGTGTTTTTCCACCGTTAAATGTAACCGGATAAAATTTTCCGGCAACAAGAAGCGTGGTTTTTTCTATACAAATGAGATCTGTTCCGCAATAGTTATCAAAGGTAAGACGCACAGCGTCACCGTCAAATGCAGAGTAGATGGGATAACGTAATGTGATATTTTTTCCATAGCTTTCCGGACGGTTTTCTCCAATGGATACGGCATTTCCCCAAATGGAAGTCCAATGTAAATTCTTAGATTCTTTCATAAGAATGAAATCCTTTCGTAATAAAACTTAAAAAGTTAAAGAAACACCCATTTGACCAAAGATGGTATTTTGTATGGGTGTCGTTTGCTACAATGCGTACATTATATAAAAATTGTAACAAAAATTTTGGTATCTTTCAATATTTTATTGTCCTTTTTCGATTTTTATGGCATAATAAATGTACTTAACAGTTATAACTGTAAAGTTATGGAACAGTTGTTGAAATTTAAGAGGTGGTCAAATGAAAGAAACACAAATGATAGTAAAAAACAATGTATCTGAAATAACAAAAAGAAATGGAAAACCGATGGCAATTGGTGGATTTGCATTGGTGGCATTGGTTCTTATTTTGATTGCAGTTTTTGGTTTGAATGAATTTGTGGTATCTGTCTGTGTGCTTCTTATTTTAGAAGCAGGAATGGCTGTATGTTTGCATAAAGCAGAGTTGTGGAAACATGGTGTGATGCTGGCTGCACAGATAGCTGCGGGTATTATAATAGGAAGAGTTTCGCTGGTAATTATTTGTATAATTGCATATGTGGCGGCTACAGCGGCGTTGCAGATTATTACAAAAAACGAAAATCAGTCCTAAAGCATGGTCTTTAGGACTTTTCCTTTTTATTTTATGTGAATATGCCAAGAAAATTTTCGTGGGTGTCTTGGTTGCGAGGGATATATGAATAAACAGAATTATCATCTGAAAATGTTACAAATGATAGAAGAAGCTTGTGGGGGAGAGGATGTTCCACGATTGCTTTTGCATAGTTGTTGTGCACCCTGTAGTTCGTATTGCCTGGAGCTGTTGTCACAGCATTTTGAGGTGACGGTGTTTTATTATAATCCTAATATTTTTCCACCGGAGGAATATGTCATGCGTGTGGAAGAACAGGACAGGTTTATAAAAGCTTTTCCTGCCAAATATCCGATTTCTTTTGTGGAAGGCAGTTATGATACCGGCCGTTTTTATGAGATGGCGAAAGGAATGGAACAGTTAAAAGAGGGTGGAGAACGCTGTTTTGCGTGTTACGAACTCCGTCTGCGTGAGTCGGCAAAGTATGCAAAAGCACATGGATTTGATTTTTTTACGACAACGCTTTCCATTAGTCCTTTAAAAAATGCTGCAAAACTCAATGAAATTGGGGCGAAATTAGAAAAAGAATATGGAATCCGATATCTATATTCGGATTTCAAAAAACAGAATGGTTATAAACGCTCGACGGAGATTTCTAATGAATACGAGATGTATCGCCAGTATTATTGTGGATGTGTGTATTCGAAAAAGCAGAGGGATGAGGAAATTGCCCGGAGATAAGACAAATGAAATTTAAATAGTAAAATATGCAGATAAAACACGATCGTCAATACAAAGTGGAACGGTTCTAGGGGATCTGCACTAGGAGATAGAAAGAGAGGAATAAATTATGGCACAGTTATGGGGCGGACGCTTCACAAAAGAAACAGACAAATTAGTATACAATTTTAATGCGTCCATTTCCTTTGACCAGAAATTTTATGAAGAGGATATTGATGGAAGTATTGCACATGTTACGATGCTTGCGGCAGTAGGCATTTTAACGGAACAGGAAAAAGAAGACATTATCCGTACATTAAAAGAAATCAAAGCAGAGGTAACGGCCGGTACATTGGAAATTACCGATGAATACGAAGATATTCACAGCTTTGTAGAAGCAAATCTGATTGACAGACTTGGAGATACCGGTAAGAAATTGCATACAGGCAGAAGTCGTAATGACCAGGTGGCTTTGGATATGCGTTTGTATACCAGAAAACAGGTAGCTGCTGTGGATGCGGAATTAGAAGATATGCTTCAGACTATTTTGCAGATTATGCGTGAAAATACACAGACGATTATGCCTGGATTTACACATCTTCAGAAAGCACAGCCTATCACTTTGGCACACCATATGGGTGCATATTTTGAAATGTTTAAACGTGACAGACAGCGTCTTTTTGATATTTATGAGAGAATGAACTATTGTCCACTCGGTTCGGGTGCATTAGCAGGAACCACTTATCCATTGGACCGAAATATGACAGCAGAACTTTTGGGATTCTATGGTCCTACTTTAAATAGTATGGATGGTGTATCGGATAGAGATTATCTGATTGAGTTTTTAGCTGCATTATCCACGATTATGATGCATTTGAGTCGTTTTTCCGAGGAAGTGATTATCTGGAATTCGAATGAATACCAGTTTGTGGAAATTGATGATGCCTACAGTACCGGAAGCAGTATTATGCCACAGAAGAAAAATCCGGACATTGCAGAATTGGTTCGTGGAAAAACAGGTCGTGTATACGGTGCTTTGACCTCTCTTTTAACTACTATGAAAGGGATTCCACTTGCTTACAATAAAGATATGCAGGAAGACAAAGAGCTTTCTTTTGATGCAATGGATACTGCGAAAGGATGTATCGCTTTGTTTAATGGTATGTTAAAGACCATGAAATTCAAAAAAGAAAACATGCGTAAGAGCGCGAACAATGGATTTACCAATGCCACAGATGCGGCAGATTATCTGGTAAAACATGGTGTGCCATTCCGTGATGCACATGGAATTGTGGGACAGATTGTATTGTACTGCATCGACAAAAATATTGCCATTGATGATATGTCTTTGGAAGAATTAAAAGCCATCAGCCCAGTGTTTGAGGAAGATATATATGAAGCAATTTCGATGGAAACCTGTGTGAATACACGTCTTACGATTGGCGCACCTTCGCAGGCAGCAATGGAACAAGTGATTGTTTTAGAGGAAGAATATCTTGAAAAAAATCCTGTGATTCAGGCATAAATTCTAAAAATCAAAATAAAATGATGTTAAGGAGAAGAATGTATTTATCACAGATGATAAAAAATATGAAAAATATCGTTTGTTTTTCCAATGATATATAAATTTTGATAGAAAAATGTTGGATTTTAGTGAAAATAGACAAAAAAATACAAGATTTGATAGGAATTTCCAACAACTTGTGAATTGTATTTTTATTCCATTTCAAGTATTATATCAATTATTATATTTCTATTAAAGACAATTGTCCGTCATGGACGGACAATGAGACGAGGAGACTAGATTTATGAGCGAAAAATTAAAAGTAGGTATCTTAGGTGGAACAGGTATGGTTGGCCAGCGTTTCATCGCTTTATTGGAAAACCATCCTTGGTTTGAAGTAACCACCATTGCAGCAAGCCCAAGAAGTGCTGGTAAGACATATGAAGAAGCAGTAGGTGATCGTTGGAAAATGACAACACCTATGCCGGAAGCAGTAAAGAACATCGTTGTTATGAATGTAAACGAAGTAG
>CAYVGA010000071.1:0-12076 GCA_964449855.1 uncultured Lachnobacterium sp. | reverse complement strand
TATTGTATGGAACATATCATTTCTTTTATAATTTCTATATCTTCACACCTAGAAACATATAACGACATAAAATAGCCATCTTCTATCCATACTGCTCCTTTACTAATTCCATCTACATACAACTCTACTTTTTTTCCATTTATAATAGCTGTACTCCACTCTAACCGTTCATTATCCATTGTGTAATCATAATCTTCTGTAATATTCTGTTCAAAAACAATAATGCTTCCTTCTTTATTCTCATATCTCATAACTCTCCAATTTTTCTCATCAATTTCATCCACTACCTCAAACCCCTCTGGAATCATTGTCAATTGATATTTATAAGTAATTTCTTTTGTGGTATCTCCTTTAAAATAATAATACGTATATTCGTTATATACTTCTTTACACCATTGGAGCATAGAGGCACGAATTTCCTCATTTGCACAAGTAATTACAACAAAAGAAAACATAATAAGCACCACAATTGCCACACGTTTTTGCAATGTATTTACATAATTCCATAATGCCTTTTTCTGTCGCATGATTAACTTTTCCATTTTCGTTGTAAATTTAGACGAAAATGAAATGTTAATTTCTTCTTCAGATGGTATGTCTGCAAATTCCATTTCTGCTACTTCACGAAATGCTCTCTGTAATTCTTCTCGTGTCATTCTACTATGCCTCCTGTCCTTGCTCTAATAATTTTAAAAGCTTCTTTTTTCCACGTACCAACTGCTTTTTCGTCGTTGGAACAGATTGATTTAACATGGATGCTACTTTCGGAACAGGTATCTCTAATATTAAATGATAATAAAGCACATCTCGATATCTTGTTCCCAGATTCTGTATCGCATGAACTACTCTTTCATACTCCATTTTTTTGCATATGTAATCCAAAAATGCTGCATCCGATAGTATTTGTGTCTCTATTTCCAATGTTTCATTCTCTTTATAAGATATACGACTATGTTTATTCATCCAATTTAATGCCACATTTTTCGTTGCTTTTAACAAATAATTTCTCAAATCGGTTTCATTTTGAATTTTATTTATCGTATCCATATGGCGAATTGCGATATTCAAAAATACATCCTGCACGATGTCTTCTGCATCTGTCTGATTATGTAGGATATCTTTTGCAACCCTTGTCATTTGTTTGCGATATCCATAATATATATCTTCAAATTTTCTTTTTTCTGTTTCTTCGTCAATATATGTCAAGTATAAAATCAGCATGTTTTCTCCTAATGTGATATATGGTTTTTATAACTCACTATAACCATATACTAATACAACAAATGAAAATGCCAAACAGGTGACAACTTTTTTGAAAAATTTTAAAATTTTCAAAAAAATTTGCGAGAGAACAATATCTCTCGCAAATGATTACTTATCAAATGATGGATTAAACGCATAGAAGTTCTTGCCATCCAACTGTTCCTGATACATTCTAAGGCCTTCGCCAAATCTTTGGAAGTGTACGACTTCACGCTGACGAAGGAAACGGATAGGATCCGCTACTTCATGGTCTTTGACCAAACGAAGAATATTATCATAGGTGGTACGAGCTTTCTGCTCTGCTGCTAAGTCTTCGAAAAGATCTGTCAACGGGTCACCCTTGCTTTGGAACTGGTTCGCATTGAACGGTACACCACCTGCTGCCTGAGGCCAAATGCCACTCGTATGATCAATATAATATGCACCAAGTCCAGAGGATTCTAATTCTTCTGCACTACAGCCTTTGGTAAGCTGGCGCACAATAGCTGCAATCATTTCCATGTGTGCTAATTCTTCTGTACCAATATCCGTCAGCAGCCCTGCAACCTTTTTGTTATCCATAGAATATCTCTGAGAAAGGTATCTTAACGAAGCCCCAATTTCACCATCTGGTCCTCCATACTACGTTAACAGATAACTTTATTTCTTCCTATTTATATAGTACAAAAATTTGTCAGTATTTCTAACCTTTCTCTAATTATATACTATTTTCTCCATTCAGTCTCTATCTCTTTAATTTCATCCTGCTCCAAATATTCATTTAAAACACTATACATCCTGCTGAATACATACTCCATTGCCTCTGATATGTCTATCCATACGACGATTTCACCGTGTAATACAAATGTGGCATGAAGCATTGGTGACTGAATACGGCGTTCAATAAATTCCATCTCGCCGGAATATTTGTGTTTTCTGTCTTTGCATTCAAATTTCTCGCATAATGGTTCCATTAGTTTTTCCGGCGGACACTGACGTCCATCAGTGTTTCTGTAATACAGATTGGCAAGAGCACCAACAACATCTGTCATTTCCTCTATGGATAAATTTTTATTCTTTAGAATAATGCATTCTTTTTTATGATTTAAAGCATAATAATTATCTATTACATATATCATCTTGTTCCTCTCTATTTATTTCCTATTTTGATTTTCAAAATTATAAACACGTATCCAGTTGGACATCTCTTCAAGCGGTTTTAGCATAACCATTCTAAGCTGTTCTTCCGTGAGGCATCGTCAAAAGCCATACTGATTGTTTCCTGCTCATAAACTGACAAATCCGTCCAATGTGCTTCCATAAGTTCTTTTAAACTCTTGTACTCTTCCCAGCCGGCTTTGTTTGTCTTCTTATCTTCCTGCTCATCAAAAACAATTTTTGATGCATCAGATAGTTCCTGATACACGATCAGCTGCTTCATTTCTTCTTTTTTAATACGCTCCTGTTCAATTGCTTCATTGTAAATCCTTTCAACATTCTCCCGCGTATATGCCGCTTTTCCCCATGATAAATATAAAAATTCATCTTCGTCAATCGTGAAACTGTATATGTCCTTATTATTCTGGGCTTCTTTTTGAAGAGCCTTTATATCACTTTCACTTGTGAACACCTGAAATGGTTCATCCTTCTTTATCGTTATATAATGGAATTCTTCCGGATCGTAAAATGTAAATACCGGGTGTTCATATGGCCCATTATAATTTAAATTCTCAAAATATGGTTTTTTGAGAAAAGCGGGTGCTTTATACTCTCCGTCTTTTGTGTCAAAAGGAATCGCCTTGAAATCTCGGATTGGCTGGCTGGATTCTATCAGAACAATGGCTTCTTTCGTTGACAGGCGTTTAATTTCTGTAGGAGTCATTAACTCCCTCTTCTGCTGACTGAAATTTAGTCCACTGTGCGGGTTGTGTCCAAAATTGGCAGTATCGTTCATGAGGTCAATCGTTTCATTGCCCAGTGCCTTGCTGAAATATTCATGTGTTTCAACAGCACCGGGACCAGACCCCATGTACAGTACAACCGCTAAGTTATCCATGACAATCTTCCATTTCGCTTCCGGATACAACGCCTGCAATTGGGCAATTGACTGCAGGATTAAAATCATTGAGATATTTCTGCCACGAATAATTCCAAGCAGTTTTTCAAGGTCTGCCGGTCTGCATCCGGCATACAGTTCATCAAGGAAAAATTCCACGCGCACCGGAAGCGGACCGCCTATTTCATCATCCGATAAGCGGGATAAAATACTCATGCACTGCGTATAGAATAAGGATACAATCCAGTTATACACGGGATTCTCATCCGGAATGCAGAGGAACACAACTACCCGTTTGTTTTTATCCCCGCCTACTCCTGTACCGAGTTCCCTCAGGTCAATATCATTACCTGCAAAAATCCGCTTTACCTCTGCCGTTTCACAGATATTTAACATTGCATTCAGCATGAGAATAACAGAACCAACCGTTTCTTCTGCACCCTCTTTTAATTTAAAATAATCACGTGAAGGCGGATATGCATCACCATGCTCCATTCGTAAATTCTGCATGTATGCATGCAGACGCGTTGTTTTTTGACCCGTTATTTCATCCTTTCCGATGACTTCCATTTCCCACCTTGAAAATTCCATTACATCATTCATTGTCGCAACTGTTCCATTTTCCCTTGCACGCAACCATGCAGCAAAATAAAGCGACTGCGAGTACAGCAAGACCGCATCATCCCAAAACGGATCTGCTGAGGATTTTTCTTTGTTGGGACGGCACACATCCAGTATCGATGCCCCGATTCTTAAAATATCCTCTTCCTTCTCAATGTTTGCAAACGGATTATACTGATCTGATTTATGGGGTGTTTTGAAATCAACTGTTTTTAGTGTGTATCCATGTTTTACAAAAGCATTTCCCCACTTTCTCCGGAGTTCCCCTTTCACATCCAGCACAATGTATGTAGATGCAAATTTTAATAAATTCTGTTCAATCAGACCTGTAGTTTTAAACGAACCGGAAGATGCGAACACACCCATATTGTTGTTGGATAATCCTTTTTCCAGACTTATCTCCAGGTTCTGGGTGATTCTACGGTTGTTTTCCGGCCTTTTGTCCCTGTAATGCCTGTTCGCTTCATGAACATCCCTCCAGTCGTCAGAACCAAATGCGTCTTCGCGGAAATTCCTGTGATAATGTATATAATTTGTAACCAGCCATCCCCAGATTACAAGCCCGAGACACAGAAAAGCAATCGTTTTTTTATTCCATGCATCCAGCAGATGCATAAAGGAATATATCAGGCTTTCTTCAAGGTTACTAATACTTAAATCCGGTATATTGCAGATTCCGGAAATCAGATAGAATACCAGCAGAATAACCGTTAATAATGCCAGCATGCCTTTAATAGGTAGTTTTTTCTTTTTTTCATGTTCTTCTCCACAAAAAACGTACCAAAATTTGATACGCTATGAAATAGGTTTTATAGGTCCATTTAAAAGCTTCTGAGCCGGTTTCTGCGTCTTTGCCATAGACTCTGTCTTCTTGAATCCCCTGTTTACCGTGTCATAAATTTTCTTTATTTCTTCAAAGGAATACATTTCTGCATCTACACCGGCTTCAGCTTTAGCCTCTGTTCCAACATTCAGTACCTGGAATACCATAGAAACATTGTTTAGAGGATACTCATTTGCTCTCATGGGGCTAGATGGAGCAATTCTTTTTATTTTATTTGATAAAATAAATGAATATATTCCTTGGGATATGGATTTGATTTGTCAAGGAATTATAGGAAGTCTTATGGTAACTTTATCTGAATTGATAATTGGGTTTGGATTAGATATTCTTCGTTTACAACCTATGTGGGATTATTCTAACGAATGGATGAATTTTAATGGGTATATTTGCCCATTATTTTCATTCTTATGGATATTATTAGCTATCATTGGAATTATTCTTGCGGATTGTATTAATTATTATTTATTATGGAATGGTGACAGACCTAAGTATAAAATATTGGGATTATTACATTTAGAATTACCAGAACGTAAATGTTATTGTTAAAAGATTTAGGGTAGAGATTAATTTCTCTACCCTATTTTTTACGATTTGGTTTTAAATTTATCTGATTGGTATAAAATTAATGTATCAAAGCTTTCTTTAAAAATGTGTCAATTTTTGTGTCAACTAATAAATATAATGCTCTATACCCCTTGAATTTACTAGGTTTTAAATTGTAAACTTATTAAATGCAAGTTTAACGAATAGTTTATACCAAAACAATATAATAAAAAGGAAGTTCTCTTAAGCTACAACTTCTTAGAGAACTTCCTTTTAATTTCATTAAAACTAAATTATGTACTTAAACTTAAAAAATATTAAGCCTTTGGTAAAACAAACTTATCAAGGTCTGGCACATCAATACCTGCAACTTTTTTCATATCCATATATTTACTGAAATCCAAAATCAAATCTACTGCATTATCTACAGAGATTTTACTGGTATTAATTGTTAAATCATAACTGGATGTATCGGCCCACTTTTTACTTGTATAATAATTATAGTAACTTGCACGCTGTTTATCATTCTTTAAAATCATATCTTTTGCTTTGTTTTCCGTGATATCCAAACGTTTACTTACAATTTTGATACGATCTTCCAATTCTGCACGTACAAATATATTAATTACATCCGGATAATTTGCCAATGCATAGTCCGCACAGCGTCCTACAATAACACAGGATTCTTTTTCAGCAATATTTTTAATTGTATCAAACTGAGCCAGGAATACTTTGTGATTCAATGGCATATCCAAAAAAGGTGTTGCAGTATAATTACCTGCTGAATAGGTATCCATAACCAAAGAATACAAGAAACTGTTCGATGGTTTTTCATCGTGGTTTTCAAAGATTTCTTCACAAAAACCGGATTGTTTTGCAGCCTGCTGTAATAATTCCTTGTCATAATATTTAATACCGAGACGTTCTGCAAGTTTCTGACCAACTAACAATCCCATACTTCCAAATTCTCGACCAATTGTGTACACTTTATGTCCCATATAAATGCCCCCTTGTTTCTGTATAAATTAGCTAAACACTTTTTTATATTGTATCAAATTATGGACGAATTTTCAACTGTGATAGTAATTTTTCAAAATATTCTGGCAATGGTGCACTATACTCCATATATACATTCGTACTTGGATGAATAAAACCAATGGTCTTAGCATGAAGTGTTTGGCCGCAAAGATTTTTGAATGGTGTTTTTCCGCTGGCATACAAGCTGTCTCCAAGCAAAGGATGTCCAATACTTGACATATGCACACGAATCTGATGAGTACGCCCTGTTTCTAATTTGAACTGCATATACGTATAATTACCAAACCGTTCCAAGACCTTATAATGTGTAATTGCCGGTTTACCATTTTTCTCATTAATGGCCATTTTTTTGCGTTCTACCGGATGCCTTCCAATAGGTCCCTCAATCGTGCCCTCATCATTTTTGACATTACCAAAAACAATGCCTTCATAAATTCGATTCACGGAATGAACCTTAATTTGTTCTGCAATATGCACATGGCTATTGTCATTTTTACATACAATAAGTGAACCTGTAGTGTCCATATCTATACGATGTACAATTCCCGGACGAATTTCACCATTGATACCACTTAAACTATCTTTACAGTGATACATAATGGCATTGACCAAAGTACCGCTATAATGTCCCGCAGATGGATGAACAACCATGCCCTTTGGTTTGTTTACAATAAGAAGGTCATCATCTTCATAAAGGATATCCAAAGGTATATTTTCTGCTTCAATCGTCGTCTCTACTGCATCCGGAAAATAAATGGTCACAATATCTTCAAAATTCATGCGATAACTTGCTTTTTCAGCTTTATCATTAACAAGCACACCATGTTCTTTTATTAATTTTTGAAAAAAAGAACGAGAAGTATCCGGATAAATAATACTCAAAAATTTATCTAAACGCTCTCCCTCTTGCTCTTCCATTACTTCAAAACTCTCTATTTTCATATGCGCTTCCTCTAACAATCTTCTTTTTTCTTTGATGAATATTTTGGGTAACAGTCAGCCGAGTACGGAATTGTTACGATTTTGATGGAAAAATGCGGTCAATATCTTCATCTTTATAATAAAATAATCCCAAACCTATCATGGCAAATGCTGCACAGGTAACATAAATATCTGCAACATTAAAAATTGGAAAATCAATCAATTTAAAATAAAAAAAGTCAATCACATACTTTAAGGAAATACGATCAATAAGATTTCCAACTGCTCCTGCAATAAAAAACAGCAAAATATAATCCATAAACCGAAAACGAGTTTCATTTGGAATTCTGGTATAAACATAACTTAATAATACAATTACTATAATTGTAATCAAATAAAAAAATCCCATTCGAATATTTAAGTATAATTCCGGATTGTCATTAAAAATCTGAAATTGAAATATCTTATGCAGAAGAGAAATTGGATCCATTCCAAAAGCAGCACTTGTATTTTCCAAATATTTCAATTCAAAAACATCTTCTATAATTGGAATAGCATCATTTCCTTTTAAATAAAACTGGGCAGCTTTTTTTGTGATTTGATCAAAAAAGACTAATAAATTACAAAAAAGGAAACTTATCATCAGTTGTTTATTCGTTTTAACATTCATAATCTTTTCTCCTAAAAACAATAAAACTTATTTGCAGTTATTACTTATAAAAAGAAAATTTCACACGCATCTTTCCTTTTTTGCCTGTTGCATTGCAATCTTCAAAAATAAAACGACTCTTTCCCCGAACAGATACAATGGCACCATTTTCACAGGATTGATTACAATTTGTAATGCATCTTCCATTTATAAAAACCTTTTCGGCAACCAGATAATTGGCAGCTTCTGAACGTGACAAATGAAATGCTTTTGCAATAATACAATCAATGCGGTTTGAAGCTATCATATCATACCGTTCTTCAAAGTAGATATCAGCCTGTAAATGGCGGTAATCCGTTTCTTCTAATAAATCTACCATTGTATGACGAATCTTCTGTAATTCAGCTGTAATAAACGGAAAAACAGCTTCCTCACAAAATACATAATAATCGTCTTCGAAACATAAGATATCACCCAGACGATTACGTTCAATACCCAAATGCATCAGTGCTCCTAAAATATCACGATGCGTTAATTTTTCAGCAAATTTGGGGTACTTGGGCATAATACGAATACATTTCACAGGGTACTCCCAAACGTACATAAGAGCATCAGGGATAAAAGCTATCATCTGACGCTCTGCAGAATCATACCCACCAAAACATTCTGATTTTGTGTAAAATCCTGCTTTGTTTGTATGATAAATATTCAATTCATTTAAATTAAGGAAATCGCTAAATGTAACGATTCCCTTTATATCTGCCTGCTTGGATAAATCCAACAGACGCTTTTTACATAATTCCTGTTCATTCATAATTAAAATGCAAATCCATTTCCAGAATCAAATGCATCCATAATGTTTTGGATATCACCAGAAATATCTACACCATTTGGAGTTGCAAGGAAAATATAATTTGAAACTTTCTGAAGACTTCCCTGCATTGCATATGTAGCACCAGAGGTAAAATCGACAATACGCTGTGCAATTTCGATATTTAATCCTTCCATATTAATAAGAACAGTTCTGCCGGATATTAAAGTATCTACAATTTCGATTTCATCTTCTATAGATGTAGGTTTAATTACACAAACTTCCATACTTGCCCCCTGTTTTTTCTGATTTTTTCCAATTGGAGTAATTTTTGATATCTGTTTTTTGGGTTCTTCTTCTACTACAGCTTTGGTTTCTTTCTTTTTGCGAGAAGATTTCTTTTTTGGTTCTTCATATTCTCCATCATCATAATAATCTTCATTGGCAAATTCGTACTCATCATCGTCGTCATCGCCATTTAATCGCATAACATCTAAAAATTTATCCATTAAACTCATAAATATACCACCTTACTTTACAAAATTCTATTTCATATAGTTTCTTTCACCAAAAATGCCTGTTCCAACACGTACAATAGTAGCACCCTCTTCAATCGCTACCATATAATCACCAGTCATACCCATGGAAAGGACATTCATATTTACATTATCTATGTTTTGATTATCTATGTCAACAGATAATTGTTTTATCTTACGGAAATAGAGGCGGTTTTCTTCGGCATCTTCCACATATGGAGCCACCGTCATTAACCCCTGAATACGGATATGTGGCAGCAATGCTACACTGCGTACTAAAGCCAGTACTTCGTCATCTGCTAGTCCAAATTTGCTTTCTTCATTGGCAATATTTACCTCAATCAGTACATCCATGATACAATCATATTTCGCAGCCTGTTTTTCAATTTCACAAGCCAGCTTATAACTATCGACAGAATGAATCAATGTCGTTTTTCCAATTAGGTATTTTACCTTATTTGTCTGTAAATGGCCAATCATATGCCATTTAATATCTTTTTCCATTACTTCATATTTATCACAGAGCTCCTGTACTTTGTTTTCTCCAAAATCACGGCAGCCGGTTGCATAAGCATCTTCTAATAACGAAACAGGTTTTGTTTTACTTACCGCAATCAAAGTCACTTCCTCCGGCTTACGTCCACATACTGTGCATGCTGTATGGATATTTGCTTTTACCTGATTCACATTTTCTAAAATATTTACATTTTCTAAATTCACGTTCTTACCTCTTACTTCGTTGTTAACTGATTTTCTTTGACATGGCTTGCATCCAATGCAATATGGTCGTATAAAGAAATACCATATGCTGTTTTTGTCTCTACAATAGCATAAGCTTCATTTTGATAAATGATGTTAATCTGCTTAAAAACGGCATAACCTTTATTAATATTATACACACCGATTAATGAACCTTTATCCATTCCAACGGTATACGTAGCAGAAGAATCTTCCTTTTGAATAATATCATTTGCGGATACATCCTCACTATCTACGTAATAATATTCATCCGTTTCATAGTAGAGGGTTGGATGAATCAACTCGGTAGTATCTGCACCATCAATTTGCTGCTTTATCATCAAGCCCGGCTTATCTCCTGTTGTAAAAAACTCCTTTGGAATTGTAAAAAACTCCTTGGTCGTAATCGAAGAATTCGGAATTTTTAATCCGATTTTATCACCCATGACTAATTCAATATCTACAAAACGGTCATTTACATATCGAATCATTCCTTTATTAAAAGACAAATTCAAATAATAACTGTCTTTTTCTTTGAGCAGACTACAGGCAGTATCTATTTCAAAATTATCCTTGCAAAAACGTACACGTACGGCAGATTTTTCATTTAATTGTTTTGCAAGTGTTTCATCAATTGGCACAATAATATTCCAATATTCACTATTAATCCGTTTGTATACCGGATCACCAGAAGATACTTTCTCTTTTCCAAACAAATGCTCTTCTTTGTAATTATTATAATTCAGATCAGAAGAAATAATATCTTCAATTGAATACTCTTCAAAACCATCCACCTCATATACAATAATACCATCTTCCGGGGAGGTCATCTGATAAAAGGTCTGGTTGCCTTCTGCCGATTCTACCAGCGAAGATAAATTGGAAAGTGCATTCAAATTTACATCTTGAGCAATTTCTGTACTCAAATTATTTAAAAATGTATAGGCCTCCGAAAACCTGTTTGGGTTATAATCACTTACAAATGTGCCAAGATCCATTGAAATGGATGAAAGTGTATCCATTGACAATGCGTCCGTTTCGGAAGTAGACGCCGCAATTTTTTTCGCAACATCTCCCTCTGTATCAATAGAATAAACAACATCCGTTATCGACACTTTAGACGCATTCTTTACATAATAATTAATATATCCATTTCGGGATGCATACTCCACCGTTTCATTACGAACAATAATTCCCTGATAAATATTGTTGGAAGCAATCGTTCCCTGTTGTACCTGATACTCTGCGATATGCGTTTTAGTAAAATACGAAAAAATATTGAATAATACATAAATAATGATAACAAAGAAAACTACAACACCAATATTAAAATTACCAACACTTCTTACTCTGACAATCTTTTTTTTCTTTGACAAAATACTTCACCTCAATACAACTCAATAATCATTTTATTTTACCATTTTTTGTTTTTAAATACAAGAATAGCATAAAATTCTTTTTTTGATACATACTATGAAAAAATGCAGGAGGAAAAACTCATGAAATGGCTTGATAATACTCTTTTAACTTTGGCAATCATCGGATGTGTCAATTGGGGACTAATTGGATTCTTTCGTTTCGATTTAGTTTCTTTTATTTTTGGTGATATGACCTGGATCTCACGTATTATTTATGCGTTAGTAGGACTTAGTGGTGTTTACATGCTCACATTTTACGGAAGAATTCGTTCTAACATGATCGATTAAAGAATTCAGTCCACCGAGGTGGACTTAGGCAAGAGGCGCGTCGTGCTTTGCACGACAAATTCTTCTGTGCCTCTTTGCCATCCACCGGAGGTTTTATCTTGGAAAGAAATTGAAACTCACCACTTATAAAAGTGGGAGTTTCAACCTCTTTCCAAGATAAAAGCCCCGGTTTAAAACCAGGGCAAATATGTATTCTAATTATAAAGCAATAATAATCTTCGCCTGTGCACATGCTGGAAGATCTTCTTCGTTTTTAGATACACTTAAAATGAATTTTACTTTAAACTTTTCGCTGATAACATCCAATTTTTCAATTGCTTTTGTGATTTCTTCATCAGTAGCAACGTCTGCAATTGTAAGGAAGCTATCAA
>CAYVGA010000070.1:0-12114 GCA_964449855.1 uncultured Lachnobacterium sp. | reverse complement strand
TAAATGGATATCAGGCAGACATTCAACTTCTAATTTTTTCATGCGTTTGTCGTGTCCTTTGGCGAATCAAACGTTGACGGATGTAAAAGAATATGTGATACTTATTTAAATAAGAAGAAAGGTAACTGTTCAATACAGCTCAAAACACTTGCTGTTTTGAGCATAAGAACGTGATTCAAGAGTGAGCAAACCCATCTGCGAAGCAGATTTTTCATGGGTTTGCAAATCGTAATTATTCAGGTACTGAATAATTACGAAAATAGGATGGAAACGGATATATTTATAATATAACAAGGTAGCGGTATGCAGATAAAATATTTGAGAATTCAGAATTTTAAGTCGATACATGAGCTGGAAATCTATGATATAGAGAATGCCCTGATTTTAGTAGGAAAGAATAATACCGGTAAAACGGTAGTTTTGGATGCGATTCGTGCAGTAACTGGAGATTTCCCGATAAAGGATACGCACTTTAATGAGAAAAAACAGAATATTGAAATTGCAATGACACTGGAGCTGTCCGAGGAGGATTTGTGTCTGTTCCATGCCAAAGGTATTGTGAGCCAGTACAAACGCTTTGAGTTATGGAAGAAAGATTTTACTGAGAAACTACCTTCTTTGGTAGATGCTGAATTGTCATTTATCTGTTCTTTCAATCGTGATGGAAAAGTACGTTATAATGATGGCACACACAAGAACAACCGGTACATCAAAGAGGTGCTTCCAAAGCTGCATTTTATTGATACGAGCCGCAATTTGGCTTCATTTCAGGATGATTTGCTATTATTTGAAAAGGCAGAGGACTTGGTGCAGATGAAAACCAATGCCTGCATGTTTGACTCCGCAAGAGGTTGCAATCATTGTTTTAATTGTATTGGATTAATTAATAAAAAGCGTCCGGAGGAGCTGCTTTTACATGAGACGGCAAGACTCTTGGAATATAAAATGTATCAGGTAAATATCAGTGATTTTTCACAGAAAGTCAATGAAAACTATCATCGAAATGGCGGTGTGGAGGACATTTCCTATCGTTTGTCCTGTGATGCAGAGCAGATGTTTCAAGTAGAAGCTGATGCATGGCATGAACGCTCAAGACATTTGACTTCCGTGGAACATTTAGGCAATGGTATGAAGAGTATTTATATGCTGTCACTTCTGGAGACGTATATCGAAAATCAAAAAAGTCTGCCGAGTATTATCATTGTAGAGTATCCGGAGTTATTTTTACATCCATCCCTGCAGAAAACGGCAGCAGAAATTCTATATAAGCTTTCAAAGAAGAATCAGGTCATTTTTACGACCCACTCACCCAATATGGTCTCTAATTTTACGAGAGGGCAGATTTGCCAGATAGTCCTGGACAAGGAAGGATATTCAGCAGCAAGACAGAATACAGATATCGATGCTGTCCTAAATGATTTGGGATATAGTGCAAATGATTTCCTGAACGTAGATTTTGTGTTTATTGTGGAGGGAAAACAGGACAAATCCCGGCTGCCTCTGCTTTTGGACAAGTATTATGCAGAGGTTAAGAATACAGACGGGATGCTTTCACGCATTTCGATTATTACGACCAATAGCTGTACCAATATCAAGACATACGCGAATTTGAAATATATGAATCAGGTATATCTGAGAGAACAGTTTCTAATGATACGTGATGGAGATGGCAAAGATCCGGAAGAACTTGCCGGCCAGCTCTGTCGGTATTACAGCGAACGCAATGCACAGGATATCGATAAGCTTCCAAGGGTGAAGCGGGAGAATGTGTTGATTTTAAAATACTATTCGTTTGAAAATTATTTTTTAAATCCAAAGGTAATGGCGAAGATTGGCATTGTGGAAAGCGAGGAGGCTTTTTGGCAGATATTGTGGGAAAAGTGGAACCAGTATCTGCACCGATTAAAAAGCGGCAGACATTTTGCTGAAGTAATCGGAACCTCTATCGAATCTATAGCGGATTTGCAGGAACATTTTGAAGAATTCAAAATCTATATGCGAGGTCATAATCTCTATGATATTTTTTATGGTCCATACAAGGAATGTGAAACGGAGATTTTGACAAAGTATTTGGAGGTTGCACCAAGGGAGGATTTTGCAGATATCCTAAATGGTGTAGAACGTTTTGTTTATTTTGATAGTAGGAAAAAATAAATGCGGCTGTTGCCAAATGAAAATGTTTTTATTTGGCGACAGCCCATTTCTATATCTGTTCAAAAAAACCACTAACAGAAGTAGTGAAAATAGTGGAAAGATATCGTTTCATTTTTTCTATATCATAATTGTTTGGATTTTCGATGGCATCCAAAATAGAAAGAACCGTGATATGGGTAAGACTTTTGACAAGAAAATCTCTGAAATCGGTTTCTATGGATTTACCATGTGTGTGTTCTAATTCTTGAATCATTTCAAATGCTTTGGGATAAATATGTTTGTTTAGAATGTGTACAATTTTATCACGCGCAATCGGGTCTTGGATAGAATTCTGCAGATAGGAATGCTGGTTCATATAGTAGATGGAATATGTAATCGTAGCATCTAAGTCATTGAATGGGTCAAATTTAGAAATGCTATTGAGGATTTCATTGTTTAAGTGCCATTCCAATAAATCATAAACGTCTGTAAAATGATAATAGAATGTCTTGCGATTGATATTGCACAGGTTTACAAGTTCAGAAACCGTTATCTTGGAAAAAGGTTTCTTTTCTAATAAAGTGATGAGTGCATCGATTAACATCTGTTTTGTGTTTTGTGAATTCAGCTCGTGTTTCATATAATTTCCTCAGTAAATAAAAAGTTTATACCACAGATTTCCAAATCTGTCCGAAAAATACTCAGGATAAAAAATCTGACCATTTTTCTTTCGGATAAAATAAGTATACTTATTTTTGTAAGAAAAAGCAAATCTTATCGGTAGAAAAAGGAGAGATAGACAATGAGTAACGAAACAAAGAATGTAACAGATGTAATAGTAGATTCCACAGAAAAAGTATATGGTGCAGTAACAGATCGTATTGCAGACCGAATCAATCAGATTGGTGATGATGCAGACAAAGATAAAGCGACTGCAGAAAAAGCTGTAAAAGCAGCAGCAGAAACCGCTGCTGTTGTATTAGAAGCTGCATCAGACCAGATTGCAGATGCATTGAATGGCGAAAAATTCAACTTAAAGAAAGAAGTAGAACGTGCAAAGACAACCATCGACAAAATGGTAGAAAAAGCAGATGGATATTATGAAGCAATTACTGACCGTATTGCAGAAAGAATGACACAGACAGAAGAACATATTGAAAAAGATGTAGAAGCTGGAAAGCAGTTGAACAGCGAATTGAAATCAAATATCGACGAATTGAAAAATAAATAGGATTATAAAAAAGGCACGGAAATCGTGTCTTTTTTTTATAGAAAATCTCCCAAAATAGATGCCAGAAAAAATAAGTTGTGATATAATAAATGTAAATAACTATAAGGGGGGAACCATATGAAGTGCAAAAGAGTAGAACTAAAGGCAGATGTACAGAAGTACGAATTAGGAAAAGGGTTAGAAGATGGCTTTGAATTATTCTCTGAGATTGTAACCAGAGAATGGATTGTGACAGATACG
The DNA here is from genome assembly GCA_964449855.1 of uncultured Lachnobacterium sp. GTDB lineage: Bacteria > Bacillota > Clostridia > Lachnospirales > Lachnospiraceae > Roseburia. Next base: position 8,510 of record CAYVGA010000070.1, on the reverse strand, counting down.
TTGATTCGTATACATCGTGATGATGGTTATGTAGTATCCCCATTCATTCTGAATCGTCGCGGCAGAGAGTTTATTGGGGCAGATGATTACATTGTCATTGACGAGGATGGTACAAAGCATGTGTGTGGCGGGGATAAGATTTGGAAACGCTACCAGAAATTAGAAGAATAAAAGATATGACGATAGGGGGCTGTTTGATAAGAACAGTCCTTTATTATTTTGTAGTGTATTTATTTGTATATGCCCAACCACTTCAATGGAAAAAATAAAAGCACTTTTATTGAAAAAAGCACTTCTTTATGAGATAATAATTACTATTCGCAAACCCATGAAAAATCTGCTTCGCAGATGGGTTTGCTCACTCTTGAATCACGTTCTTACGCTCAAAACAGCAAGTGTTTTGAGCTGTACTGAACAATTACCATATAACATACATTTTAAATATATAGGAGGCATTATGATACCGGAAAGATTACAGGCGCTTCGTAACGAAATGGAAAAGAGAAATATCGCAATGTATGTCGTTCCTACTGCAGATTTTCATGAGTCTGAATATGTAGGCGAACACTTTACCGCGAGAAAATATATCACAGGATTTACCGGTTCTGCAGGTGTTGCAGTTATTACAATGACAGAAGCAGGGCTTTGGACAGACGGCAGATATTTTGTACAGGCAGAAGCACAGCTTACAGGCACTACAGTAACCCTTTACAAAATGCACGAAGAAGGTGTGCCAACCGTAGATGAATACATCGAGCAGACTTTAGAAGAGGGACAGACCTTAGGTTTTGATGGACGTGTAGTAAACAGTTCCTGGGGCAAAAAATTAGAAGAAATTCTAGAGAAGAAAAATGGTCAGATGGCGGTAGACGAAGACCTCATTGATATTATTTGGACAGACAGGCCTGCACTTTCCAAAGAGCCTGTGCGTATTCTGGATTTCAAATATACAGGAAAAGAAACTGCAGAAAAAATTGCAGATGTTCGTAAAGTGATGGAAGAAAAGGGTGCAGATATTCATCTTTTGACTTCGCTTTATGATATTGCATGGCTGTTAAATGTACGTGGCAACGACATCACGTATGTACCGGTGGTATTATCTTATCTTGCACTTACCAAAGACGAATGTATCTGGTTTGTGCAGGAAGAAATTCTTACTGACGAATTAACTGCATACTTAACTGCAAATACTATCACGACAAGACCATACAACAGTTTCTATGCATATGTCAAAGAAATGGAAGCAGACAAGACCGTACTGATAAATAAATCAGTCGTAAATTACCGCATCTGTAACAGCATTCCGGATGGGGTAACCATTGTAGATGAAAAAGATCCATCAGCACTTATGAAAGCACAGAAAAATGAAGTAGAATTAGAAAATACCAAAAATGCGCATATAAAAGACGCCGCAGCAATGTGCAAATTTATGTATTGGTTAAAGAAGAATGTTGGAAAGATTCCAATGACAGAAATCTCTGCTTCCGACTATTTAGAAACACTTAGAAGAGAACAGGACGGATGTTTTGATTTAAGTTTTAATACAATTTGCGGCTATGGTGAACATGGTGCTATCATTCATTATGGTGCGACAGAAGAAACAGATGCAGAAATCAAGCCGGAAGGCTTACTGCTTGTGGATTCCGGCGGACAGTATCTGGAAGGAACTACCGACATTACCAGAACATTTGCACTTGGACCAGTGACAGACGAAATGAAGACAAACTTTACCAGAGTGCTTCGTTCCAACCTACATCTGGCAAATGCGAAATTTATGTATGGATGTTCCGGCATGAATTTAGACATTTTGGCACGCCAGCCACTTTGGGAAGCAAACTTAGACTACAAACATGGCACAGGGCATGGCGTTGGTCATGTATTAAATGTACACGAAGGACCAAATGGTTTCCATTGGGGAAGAAAAGCCTACACTACAGCGTTGGAAGAAGGCATGATTACCACGGATGAACCGGGTATTTATATTGAGGGAGCGTATGGTATCCGTTTGGAAAATGAACTGATTTGCCGCAAAGGGGAAAAGAATGAATACGGACAGTTCATGTATTTTGAAAACATTACCCTTGTACCATTCGACTTGGATGCGGTGGATGCCGGCCAGTTAAATGAAACCGAAAAAAGATATTTGAACGAATATCACAGCATGGTATTTGAAAAAATTGCACCGCTGCTTACTGTGGAAGAAGCAGAGTGGTTGAGAGAATATACGAGAAGTATAGTGTGAAAGAAAGTAGACCTTCCTTTTGTAAAAGTTTTAATGATTGTGGCAACGAGAAAAGATTTGTGAACATCGACATCACAACAGGTTTGAAAAGTAACTTTCAGAAACAATTGCTCCCTTCGTAAAAGATAAGAAGCCATTGACTGAACTGTCACACAATTAAACTAAGGCGTTTAAACAATTCTTAGTGTACGCACTCGTAGTACCACTTATTTGTGCTTGAAAAGGCGAGATATATACAAATGAATTAGCACAACAAATTAATTTAGGAGGATTTATGAGCGAGAAACTTGTCTTGATTGACGGACATAGTATTTTAAATAGAGCGTTTTTTGGATTGCCGGATTTGACAAATTCACAAGGTCTTCATACCAACGCGGTATATGGATTTTTGAATATTCTGTTTAAGATTTTAGAAGAAGAAAAGCCCAATTATCTGGCGGTAGCTTTTGACGTAAAAGCACCGACGTTTCGCCATGAAAAATTTGAAGATTATAAAGGAACACGTAAACCAATGGCAGACGAACTTCGTCAGCAGGTTCCGGTGATGAAAGAAATGTTGACGAAAATGGGTGTGCCAATTGTGGAGCTTCCGGGATATGAAGCGGATGATTTGCTTGGAACCATTTCGGTGATGGCCGAGGCAAAAGGCATGGAAGTATCCGTTGTTTCCGGAGACAGGGACTTGCTGCAACTTGCGACAGAACATGTGCAGATTCGAATTCCAAAGACCAAGAAAACCGGTACGGAAATTGAAAACTATTATGCAAAAGATGTCGTGGAACGTTATCTGGTTTCGCCAAAGGAGTTCATTGATGTAAAAGCCCTGATGGGAGATACTGCGGATAATATTCCGGGGGTTCCGGGTATCGGCGAAAAAACAGCGACTGCTTTGATTGAAAAATACAAATCCATTGAAGAGGTACATGCACATGCGGCTGAGGTAAAACCGCCTCGTGCAGCGAAAAATATTGTGGAATATTGGGATCAGGCTGTGATGAGCAAAGAGCTTGCGACCATTGTTACCAATGCACCTGTGGAGGAAGCACCGGTTTCCTTTACCTTTGAAAAAGCACGTTTGGAAAGTATCGAAGCTTTGTATACAGAAGAAGCCTATCTGTTTTGCAAGGAGCTGGAATTTAAAAATCTCCTTGGCAGATTTCAGATGGATGCACCAAAGAACAATGCGGAAGAACATTTTGCGTCCATTCGTAATCCAAAAGAAGCAGATAAGATTTTTAAAGCAATAAAAGGCAAAGATGTGGCATTTACTATTGTGCCATCGGAACCTGCAGGAGCAAATATTGAAGCAGACGGACAGATTAGCCTGTTTGCTCTTACAGAAACCAAAGCATTTACTGCATTGGTGTTGGCTTATGGAGAGGAGGATATTTATTATATTCCGGTAAGCCGTGAAGTCAGCAGCAATTATTTATTGGAACAGATGAAAAAAGCCAAAGTAAAGACATGGATTGCCATGGATTTAAAATCACAGCTTGCCCTTATGGAATATGGAAAAGATTTTGATTATGCAGGAAATTGGGAGCAGTATCTCGCAGACCGAAATCACTATTTTGATGTGACCATTGGTGCATATTTATTGAATCCATTAAAAGGGGAATATCCACACGATGATATTGCCAAAGATTATCTGGGACTGATGGTTCCAACGGAAAAAGAATTGAAAGAAGATGAGTGCAAACTTGCCTGCTATCGAGCATATATTGCATGGAAGTCGAAATCTGTGATAGAAGCATCCTTAAAAGAGCAGGGCATGGACAAGCTGTTTTATGAAGTAGAAATGCCGCTCGTGTTTGTACTATATGATATGGAACGCGAAGGAATCTGCATGGATGCCGTTGCACTGAAAGAATATGGTGCGAAACTGGAAGGCTCGATTGTAGAATTGGAACAGAAGATTCATGAAGCAGCAGGAGAAAAATTCAACATCAATTCGCCAAAACAGCTTGGTGTGATTCTCTTTGAAAAGCTTGGAATGCCAAATGGAAAGAAAACAAAGACCGGCTATTCCACATCGGCAGATGTGTTGGAAAAATTGGCAGGAGAGTATCCAATTGTTTCGGATATTTTGGAATATCGTCAGCTTAGCAAGTTGAAATCCACTTATGCGGATGGATTGCAGAATTTTGTAGGTGAAGATGGCAAAATCCACACCAGCTTCAATCAGACGATTACGGCAACCGGACGTTTGAGCAGTACTGAGCCGAATTTACAGAATATTCCAATCCGTATCGAACTTGGCAGAATGATTCGAAAAGTATTCCATCCAATGCCGGGCAATGTGTTTGTGGACTCGGATTATTCCCAGATAGAGCTTCGTATTTTGGCACACATGTCCGGAGATGAAAAACTGATTGAAGCTTATAACAGTGGTCAGGATATCCATAGTACTACTGCTTCACAAGTATTTCATGTACCATTTGAAGAAGTGACACCATTGCTTCGCCGAAATGCAAAAGCAGTAAACTTTGGTATTGTATACGGAATCAGTGCATTTGGTTTGAGCCAGGATTTGGACATCAGCCGAAAAGAAGCACAGGAATATATTGATCGTTATTTTGAAACCTATCCAAAGATTAAGGAATTTATAGATAAAACGGTTGCAGATGCAAAGGAAACTGGAAAAACAACCACGATTTATGGACGTATTCGTCCGATTCCGGAGCTTTCTTCCAGTAACTTTATGCAGCGTCAGTTTGGGGAACGTGTGGCAATGAATGCGCCGATTCAGGGAACGGCTGCCGATATTATCAAAATTGCCATGATTCGTGTACATGACCGATTAATCAAAGAAGGGTATGCATCACGACTTATTTTACAGGTACACGATGAATTACTCATCGAAACCAAAGAAAGCGAAAAAGATGCAGTGATTGCACTTTTGGAAGAGGAGATGCATCAGGTAGCCAGCCTTTCTGTTCCATTGGAAGTAGGTACAGAGTGGGGCGAAAACTGGTATGATGCACATTAAATGAAGGAGATGCAAACTGCACCGATTCTGTTTGTTTCCAGCAGTTTGCAATTTTAAAATATGAAATTTATAGGAATAACAGGAGGGGTAGGTGCTGGAAAATCCGCCATTCTCTCCTATCTTGCAGAAAAACCAAATACCAAAGTGATGCTGGCAGATGAAATTGCACATGACTTGATGGAGCCGGGAACGGATTGCTATCAGCAGATTGTGGAAAAGTTCGCGGGACTGGATATTTTTGTGGAAAACAAAAGTGAGTTGCTTTCCGGAAAGGAAGATATACAGAACGAAGCTGTCCTGCGTGAGAGTGTAGTCAATGTGAGTGGTAAGTATCCTGTGTTTGACAGGATAAAACTGGCGCAGGTAATTTTCTCGGATTCCGGGAAAAGAGAGCAGATGAATGCGATTGTCCACCCTGCGGTCAAGGAATATGTGCGTAAGCAGTATGCGTTAGAGAAAGAAAACGGCAATTTGGAACTTTTGGTTTTGGAAGCAGCATTACTAATTGAAGAAGAATATGATGAAATATGTGACGAGCTTTGGTATATTTATACCAGCGAAGAAAATCGTCGCAGCCGATTAAAAATAAGCCGTGGCTACTCCGATGAAAAGATAGATAATATCTTCCGGAGTCAGTTAAGCGAAGCAGAATTTAGAGCTTCTACGCAAGTAACTATTGACAATAATGGCGATTTGGTAGAGACTAGAAGACAGATAGAAAACGCTTTAAATAGAACAAGCTTTAAGGAGAAAAAAGCAGATGAGTAATGTATTTGGTCTTGATATTGGTACACGAAATGTTGTTGGTACCGTCGGATATCGTACAGAAGATGGAAAATTTACGGTAATCGCACAGCACATCAAAGAGCATGAAACCAGAGCCATGTTAGATGGGCAGATTCATGATATCGGCCGTGTTGCGCGTACGATTGGTGTGGTAAAAGAAGAATTGGAAAGACAGATAAAAGGAGAGCTTTCAGAAGTCTGCATCGCTGCTGCCGGTCGTGTATTAAAGACCGTGACAACGCATGTAGAATATGAGTATCCGGAAGAATCTGTGGTAACAGGCGAAGATGTTCATACCTTACATCTGCTTGGTGTAGAAAAAGCACAGGAAGAATTAAAGGAAAACAATGACACCAAATATAAATTTTACTGTGTCGGTTATTCCGTGGTAAGATATTATCTGAATGAAGAAATTTTTATTCGTTTGGAAGACCATAAAGCAAATGTCATTGGATGTGATATCATTGTTACGTTTCTTCCGGAAGATGTAGTAGATGGTCTGTATTCTGCCGTAGGACAGGCTGGTCTTGCAGTCAGCAATATGACTTTGGAACCAATTGCTGCGATTAATGTAGCGATTCCGGAAACATTCCGTATGTTAAACATCGCACTTGTCGATGTGGGTGCGGGCACCAGCGATATTTGTATTACCAGAGGCGGCAGTATCATTGCGTATGGTATGATTCCGCATGCAGGAGATGAGTTGACCGAAATGATTGTGCAGCAGTATCTCGTAGACTTTAAAACCGCAGAAAATATGAAACGTCAGTCTTCGGAACTGGCCGAGATTACATACGAAGATATTATGATGATTTCCCATACCATTCCATCTACGGAAATCTGGGATTTGGTAGCGGATGCAACAGAAAATATTGCATCTGAAATAGCAGACAAAATCCGCGACTTAAACGGAAACAAATCCGTAAGTGCCTGCTTTATCGTAGGCGGCGGTGGTAAAGTACATGGCTTTACGGAAATGCTGGCAGAAAAGTTAGGATTGCAGAAAGAACGTGTGGCACTCCGTGGCGAAGAAGTATTAAGAGAAGTAACATTCCTGCAGGCAGACATTAAAAAGGATCCGCTTTTGGTTACACCAATTGGTATCTGCATGAATTATTACGAACAGCGTAATAATTTTATTATGGTTCGTTTTAATGGCGAGCGTCTGAAATTATATGACAATAGCCATTTGACAATTGTAGATGCTGCTATGGCTGCAGAGTTTCCAAATGAACAGATTTTTCCACAGCGCGGAAAATCCATTCGCTATACGGTAAATGGTGCCAGCCGTATTGCCAGAGGTGAGGCGGGAGAACCAGCCGTAATTACCATGAATGGCAAGCCTGCAAATATCAATACACCTTTGGAACCAAACAGTGAGGTTATCATTGATCCATCGGTAGCAGGTGCGGATGCGGTGTATACCGTGAGCCAGCTGGAAGAATACACCAGTGCAACGATTGGCTTTATGGTGAATGGCAAGATGATTACCTGTCCAAAATTTGTGCAGGTCAATGGAAAATTAGAACCGGGCACTTATCAGATTAAGGACGGAGATCAGGTTGAAACCAGAAACTACTATACTGTAAGCCAGGTTGCGGAGTTTATGGATGTGGAAATTGATACCGATAAAGAAATTCTGGTAAATAATAAAGAAGCAGATTTTGATGCATTGGTATATGAGAATTTCTCCATCGAATGGAGTGTACTTTCTTTTGGTGTAGCAGACGAACCGGAAAAACAGGTGTATAAACCGGTACCGGAACAGATTTCATCGGGGGAAAGCTTTGCTGTATATGAAACAAGTGAAGAAACATCTTCTGAGAGCAAAGCAGAACATGTGGATATTCCGGTAAAAGATTTGGCAGAGAATGCCTCATCGCCAGAAAAATCTTTGGCAGATGCTGCTGAAACAGGAATTACGACAGATAATTCTGCCGAAAATGAAATTGTCATTTTTGTAAATGGTGAACCCGTTTCGATGAAAGGAAAAAACGAATACATTTTTGTAGATATATTTGACAGAATCACATTTGACTTAAATGCTGGCAAGGGACGTGCGATTGCTACTATTTTAAATGGACGCGATGCATTGTTTACCGAACAGCTCCAGCATGGTGACAAAGTGGAACTGTATTGGAAAGAGAAATAAAGTATGTTAGAATTGTGTGCGATTGCAAGTGGCAGCAGTGGTAACTGTATTTGCGTGGGTGATGACAACACCCACGTACTTATTGATGCGGGGATTAGTGGAAAGCGCATCGAAAATGGTTTGAACGCATTTGATTTAAAAGCTGGCGAGATGCAGGGAATCTTGGTGACCCATGAACACATTGACCATATAGCCGGAATTGGTGTAATGGCAAGACGCTATGGGATTCCAATTTTTTCCACAGAGGGAACGATAGAGGCAATCAAGCGTTCTAAATCCGTAGGCAAAATAGACGAGAGTCTGTTTCAGGTGATTACTCCGGGAAAGCGTTTTTCAATTGG
>CAYVGA010000069.1:0-12227 GCA_964449855.1 uncultured Lachnobacterium sp. | reverse complement strand
TTCCGTACCAGCCACTATCCATATGCAGAAGAAGTTTACTACATGGCAGACGAAGAAGGTTTCTTAATCATCGACGAAACACCAGCAGTAGGTCTTATGGAAAGTACTATGAACTTTATGGCTGCTAACCAGGGAACAGGAAAGAAACTTACATTCTTCGAAAAAGAAACAACACCTATTCTTTTAGAGCATCATAGAGAAGTATTAAGAGACATGATTAAACGTGATAAGAACCATGCATCTGTAATTGCTTGGAGTATCTTAAACGAACCAGAAACAAATCATGAAAGTGCAACACCATACTTTGAAAACTTATTTGACTATGCACATGAACTTGACGTTCAGAAACGTCCTCGTACATTTGCTGTAGTTATGATGAGTTTACCACATACATGTAAATGCTGGCAGGTGAGCGATTTCGTGAGCTTGAACCGTTACTATGGATGGTATATAATGGGTGGTGCAGACATCGATGATGCAGAAGCAGCATTCCGTCAGGAAATGGACGGATGGGCAGCTATCCGTGGCGAAAGACCATTTATCTTTACCGAATATGGTGCAGATACATTAGGTTCTGAACACAAATTACCAAGCGTAATGTGGTCACAGGAATATCAGGATGAATATCTTGATATGAACCACCGTGTATTTGACAGCTATGATTGGGTACAGGGTGAATTGGTATGGAACTTCGCAGACTTCCAGACTACAGAAGGTATCTTACGTGTAAACGGCAATAAGAAAGGTATCTTCACTCGTCAGCGTCAGCCTAAGGATGCAGCTTATAACTTTAAAGCGCGTTGGGAAAGCTTACCGGTAGACTATAAGGGTGACAAATAAAATTGAATAGAATGAAATATTTGCAGGGGGCGAGAAATCGCTCCCTGTTTTGTGGTTACGTGATATGGAAATGTTTTTTTTGAAATTGTATAACTGATAGAGATAAGATATAATGTAGATAAATTGGAAGTTGTAGCTATATATGGTGACGATTAGGTCTGAAAAAAGATTTGTGTATACTAAGGGAAAATAGATGTGAGTTTTTTGCTGCAATTAGGTCTATATGAAAGATGGCTATTCTGTAGGGAAAGGATTTGAAGTGTTTATATGTAAATTAGGTCTATACGAAAGTTGGCTATGCTGTAGGGAAAGAAATTGAAGTGGATATATGTAAATTAGGCCTATATGAAAATTGATTTGATGTCAGACCTAAAAATACGATAAATTTAGAAGAAAAATTTCCCTGAATGTGAACATTTAGTTGTATAGACCTAATCCATTATTAAATGTGGTATAATTTTTCCCTCATGGTATATAAAATCGACTATAGACCTAAAAGGGAATTTGATTTAGGTCTTAGTTTAGGTATTTTTGTATCTAGCGAAAATCTTATCCGCAAATCCAAATTTACAAGGGGAAAGAAAATGATTCAATTAGAAGAAAAACAGTTTTATGTGTTGCTGAACTTTTTTTATTCTGCATTTTTATGTGAAGGACTTGAAAAAGCTATTGAAATTCGGTTTGTAGAGTGCAAAAGATAAATATTGGAGTAAGTATATTTAGGGCAGGAAATTAAGATGAGTTATAATGATATAGAATTAAGACAGATATTACAAAAGGAAATCCCTATTTTAACAGCACAAATTCGTGCTGTGTACGAAGAATTAGATAAAAAATATCATCTCTCAGGAGCAAAAGTACCAATTACGTTTGGATTTGATAAAGATGTTTTAGGTTCTTATACAAGAGAGGGAATGGGTGAGGAAGAACATTTTCATTTTTCTTTATTATTCGTAGGATATGCCGTGAAAAATCCATTGACTAAAGAAGATAGAATGGATTTGTACAAGCATGAATATGCCCACTATATGGCACAAAATATGGAGATTCCAAAGGAATACACCTGGCAGCCCGGACTTCATGGAAGTGCATGGAAGTATTGCTGTTCTTTGATTGGAGCTGCACCGACACCATATTATAAAGCAGGTGAAGCATTGATGAAACATGATTATGATAAGGTGTTGAAAAATCCAATTCATGATAAAACGATTCCGATTCGTGATGTCTATAGAAGAGAACAGGAATACAAAAAGAGTAAAAACAGTGTTGTGCAGTATCAGATTGGAGAAGCTGTAGAGCATCCGAAATATGGTAAAGGAAGGGTGGAACATATTCAGCAGAATCAGGATTCGGTTCGTTTGCACATCCGTTTTAAAGAAGAATTGAAGATTATTGACCAGGGGTGGCTTTTGCGGATGAAGTATAAGAAGCGGTCGTAATGGAGGGGAATAATAATGTTATATCACGGTTCAGTAATAAAAGATTTAGAAATAATCAAAGCAAATGCATATTCACATACACAAAAAAAGAATGTAGCATATTTCACAGAGGATAGAGTATATGCTCTCATTTGTTGTAGAAAACCAGAAGAGAATTTTGTAACTATGGGATTAAGAGATGGAAAACAGCATTATTATGAGCGTTTTCAGAATCAATTAGAAGTGTTATATAAAGGTAAGACAGGATATTTATACAAACTTTCTGATACAAAAAATTTGCTAAATACAACAATGCATACTTGGGAATGTGACACAGATATAAAAACAGATGCGTGTGAAATTATTGAGGACATATATGAAGAGATTTTAAAAGAAGAAGCAGACGGCAATGTGATTATTCATCGTTATGAAAAAATTGATGCTGCTGAGCAGAAAATGCATGCAAATTATATAAGAGATCATATCAATGACGAGGGTAATGCAAAGTATAGAGATTTTCTGATAAAGCATTTTTCTATGCTTTGGGATTAGGAGCGAAGAGTGATTATGGTGTGAGAAAGCCGCAGCCGCTTTTATTTGAAATAGGTATTTCAAAGAGTGGGTTACAACCACAAGAGATTTGGTATATTGGAGATAAGGTGAAAGTGGATGTAGTTGGAAGTCAGGCTGTGGGAATGATACCAGTGTTATTTAAAAATAAAAGAAATACATATGGAGATATTCCGGAGGGTTTGATGGTACTTGAAGATTATGGTGAATTAGTAAAAATACTACAGAACCTATATCCTCAGAGTATTTAACTTTACTAAGGAATGAAAATATAGAAAGATACCATAAGTATTTGGAGAAATATTATTATGAAAGAAACAAGTTCTGTAAGAACCAATGGTTTTTCAAAAGGACCTGTCTAGAAGTGCATTATCACACAGGCAGTACCGCTTACAATTGCACAGTTAGTACAGCTTTTGTACAATGTCGTTGACCGTATTTATTTAGGTCATATGGGAGATGGAAACAGTCTTGCCTTGACAGGTGTAGGTTTGACTTTTCTGATTGTGACACTCATTATGGCATTTTCCGGATTGTTTGGAATGGGCGGTGTTCCATTGTTTTCCATGGAACGAGGTGCGGGAAATGAAGAAAAAGCAGGAAAAATAATCGGTAATTCGTTTGCATTGCTGTAGTATTATATTACGATGCGAATGACGGTGTATAAAAAGTTGGAAAGAGATAGCCGTATATAATTTTGAAGTGGATAAATCATATATAGATTAAAAGATTTAATGTTTGATGAAGATGGAAAGAGAGGTATTTCATGGAGTTAAAAGAAGCATTATTAAAACGCAGAAGTGTAAGAAAATTTACGGTGGAACCAGTATCCGATGAGATGATAGAGGAATTACTTCATGCTGCGATGAGTGGTCCAAGTGCATGTAATAGAAAACCTTGGGAATTTTATGTGGTCACAAATAAGGAGAAATTAGAGGAATTAAAAGGTGCATCCAAATTTACAAAGATGAGTTCACCACTCGCAATTGTGGTATGTGGAAATCTGATGCGAGCATTGCCTATGCAGATGGCGAGTTACTGGATTCAGGACTGTAGTGCTGCGATAGAAAATATTTTGCTTCGTGTCACGGATTTAGGACTTGGTGCAGTATGGTGTGGACTGCATCCGCAAAAAGGAGCAGAAGAACGTGTAAGAAAAATGTTGGACATTCCTAAGACACAGGTACCTTTGGGGCTGATTATTATCGGTCATCCGGCAGAGGAACCGGAGGCGAGAGACCAGTACGAAGAAGCAAGAGTGCATTATATAAAGTAGAATTTGATATTTGTGGATGAGAACCAAGCAGTATTCATGTAGGAAAATGGATACTGCTTGGTTTGCTTATGGGCAAAAATTTATCAGTCTCAAATGTTGTCGTTTTGTGAATTGGAATGTGATATTATATCAAAAAATGAGAGAGGAGAGTATGGACATTGACAACTGAATAGATGAAAAAATGTTAAAAGAAAGGAATTGGGAGTTTTGGCTGAGAGAAAACTAAAACAGATAGAAAGGCAGCTTATTTTGTATGATATTTTTCAACAGAATAATGAAGATACCAGATTTTCTACAATAAGATATCATCTTCCCGGAATTAATAAGAGGACACTGCAAAGAGATATTCAGGATTTGACAGATGCGGGAGTCGTTCGTGTTTATTTTTCAAGAGATATAAATGCTTATATTAATTATGATGAAAATCGGGATATCAGTTGTTATTCAGAAGGGATTCAGGAACGGATAATTAGGAAAAGAAAATCAGCAGTAGAAAACGAAGAAGTATCTCCGAAAAAGAAAGAACATTTGGAGCGACTAAGACGTTTGACTATATTAATGGGATATGAAGTTTATGAGAAAGCAGACCAATTATATTTTAAGCTGTTTCCAAAGGCGACAGAACGAATGCGAAAGCGTGATTTTGAGGTCTTGAGGCATATCGGATTTGTCGCAGGATTTGATAGTGTGGAAAATAATTATGTACTATATCGAGATGAAAGATATGGAATTGATGATGATTACGGGATATTCAAAAGTAAGGAAACAGGAAAAATGGTGTATTATGTGTAGGAGGAGATAAAATGCGTGACCTTATAGGAGTACATATTGGAGGAATGGTAAAGGACGAAGAAGAGGTGTTTCTTTGTTTTGACTGGGCTCAAAATCGTGAGGAAGAAGGATTATGCCGTATCAAAGTCCGTTATGGTAACAGAAAGTTTTTTACTACAGGATTTGCAACAAAAGATACAGACAGTGTTATGCTGCTTCGTTGGAAGAATGATGCAAATGGACATAGTTATGAGATGAGAAAGCCGGAAATAAAAAGAGATAGTGATCTGCTCCGAATGGATTTGACAAAAGAATTTGCGGCAATGGGACTGGAGTCAAATGAGCCGAATGAAAAAGCCAAAAGAGGTGGTGGATGCAGACATTTTTATGCATATGGTAATTGGATACATGTAGGCGAATACGGGTATTACGAACGTGTACATGATAGCTGGGGAGAAAACCACCTGAATTTTTGTTTTGCATATCCCGGACTAAAAGTAGGAAACAGCGTGATAACAAAAATCGAAATTAATACATTTGACAGCACTACGGATAAAAATATGGAGCCGATGTATGCGTTTATGAGAACAGTAATGGATGATTTGTCAGCAGTCAGCAGATATACAGAGGATGAATTGGCAGAACTTTTTACAAATCATTTTCCGGAAAGTATGTATATCAATATTTGGTGTGAAGATAAATTGCTTCGGGCGAGTATCGACCATACAGGTTTGCCGCAAAGGAGGTTTTGCAGAGAAGATATCGTGGATGGTATAAGAAACTCTAATACACCATGGATTAAAACGGAGAGTCCATTGGAACTGGTTATAAAAGAATTTTGGTAATTATTCAGATGCTAAATAATTACCAATTTGGCTTAGAAAGAATAGGAGATAGTTGAATGATTTATGTAATGTCAGACATTCATGGATGTTATGATATGTATGAAAGAATGTTAAAAAAGATTTCTTTTTCGAAGGAGGATGTCTTGTATATTTTAGGTGATGTAGTAGACAGAGGACCAAACGGAATGAAGATTCTTTTAAACATAGGGAAACGTGAGAATGTAATTTTGTTTCGTGGTAATCATGATCATCAGGCAGAAATTTTATTGTCCAATTTATATCGTCTCGAAGATGAAAACTGTTCAAAAGAATTGCTGAAAGTGTATGAACTTTGGTTATCTGATGGAGGTAAGTCTACATTGCTAGAGTATTTGTTGCTTTCAGAAGAAGAGCAGGAAATGGTTCATAAGGTTTTAAGAAATGCGTTAACTTCAAAAGAAATTGAGGTGAATGGAAAAACATTTCTTTTGGCACATACCGTTCCGGAAGTAGATGTTATTTGTGACTATGAAGAATGGACATTAGAAGATTATATTTTGGGTGAGCCGGATTACGAGGCAGTGTATTTTGATGATAAATATATTGTTACCGGACATACACCGACCGGATACATAGACCCTAATTTGGCAGGAAAAATATGGATGGGAAATCACCATATTGCGATTGATTGCGGGGCGGTGTTTGGTTATCCATTAGGGTGTTTGTGCTTAGATACAATGGAGGAATTTTATGAGAAGAACGTTTAAATTGTGATAGATACAGGGTGGTAGTATAATTATAGTTGAAATTATGTACTATGGCAAAGGGGGATTATATTTGACAGATATAAAAGTATACAATGCAGAGCAGATAGGTGGATGTTTTACCGTAATTACAACCAGTAAAGCAAAAATCATGATTGATTATGGCCTGCCATTACCTGGAGCTAAGGCCAAACAGGAAGATTTTGATTGGGAAAATGATACGGTTGATGCGGTATTTATTACACATTATCATGGGGATCATGTAGGAAAAATATTGGATATTCCGTCAACAATACCGATTTATATGGGGAAAACGACCAAACAGATTATGTTGAATATTCATGAAGCTTTAGTACGGATACCTAAGTTTGAAGATGAGCAGAAAAAATGGATTGAACTTTTAAAAAGTAATCGAATAGAAGTCGTTCAGGAAAATAAACCGATTACGAAAATAGAAGGTGTTACGGTTACACCATATTCAGTGGATCATTCTGCGTATGATGCCTATATGTATCTGATAGAAGCGGATGGAGAAGTAATTCTTCATACCGGGGATTTCAGAGGACATGGATATCGTGGTTCTAAAATGCTGGATGTAATTAAATATTATGTACATAAGAATGGACGTAAAGTAGATTATCTGATTACTGAAGGGACTATGATGGGTGACAGAAAGGATGAGAAGGTCAAAAGAGAGTCAGAATTATATAATGAGGCGAGTAAACTGTTTAAAGAACACAAATACGTGTTTTTGGTGATTTCATCTACAAATTTGGATTCATTAGTATCATTTTATCATGCTGCAAAAGATAATCAAATGTATATGTACTGTTATAATTACTATTTTTATAAGCAATTAAAAACCTTTTCACAGGCAGCAGGAGCAAAGACACCATGGTATCAGTTTGAAGATGTATATACGATTGACTTTGAAAAACAGCTTAGTCATGAATTATGGAATAAAAATAAAACACAGGAAGAACTGATGCGTGAGCATGGTTTCTTGTGTGTGATTAAAGCTGAGAATAAGTATAATGAATGGATAGAGCGTTTTAAGGATAAAAATCCAATTATTATTTATTCTATGTGGGATGGTTATATAGACGAGAAAAAAGGAAAAGCAGCTTATAATAAAGAATGGGCTGATTTTTTAAAAACTTATAAAGATAGTGGACAGTATAGGGATTTACATACCAGTGGTCATGCCACGGCTGAAATGATAGCGGATGTGATTAAAGCAGTAGACCCTCAGACGGCTATTATTCCGATGCATACAGAGAATGTGGATGGATTTAGGGAATTAGATATAGATGAACGGTATAAAAATATGATAAGAACAGAAAGAAGGTAACAGATGTTTGATTTTAAAAGAAAAAAGAATTATCCTGAAAGTGTTTTGAGAGAAGCTAATTGTTTAATGGAAGCAGGTTTGCTGGTAATACCTAATAAGGATTGCTTTAAGGTGTATTGCAAGGGATTAGTGATAATAGAAAAACTGACGAAACAATGCTTTAATATAATAGGTAAGAAGTCTATAAAAAGTTATAAAAAAAATCATACACAAGAGGGAGATGGGTTGTATGAACTTCTTGAAGATATAAATAAACAAACGACTAGAGAAGAACATAAAAAACTTTTTTTTGATAATATAGAGAAGTTTATTGAAATTGTTAACAGGGGAATGCCTGCCGATAAAGAACGTATGTCGTCACAGAAGATTGCAATAAATAATATGACTTTTGCAGATGATAAATTTTCTGTTTGTGGCTGGGAAACTGCCATAGGAGAGGGCGATATTTTGGTGCCTAAGGAAGATAATGAGAATGAGTTAAAAAAACCAGAGATTGATTTGGTAGTGGTTAATCCATCAAAGCGTGAAATGATACTTGTGGAGTATAAGTGTAACGGAGATTCGATGATAGGTACAAGTCAGAATATTGCACAGCATGGAATTGATTATATGCAGGTTTTATATTCAAATCATATGTCAGAAATACGAAATCAACTTTTAAATGCATATAACGTATATAGAAAAATGAAAGATATGCCTGAACTTTCAGAAGATACATATAAAGAATATAAAGTTAAAGTTGGATTTTTATTTGTTGATAAAATTATCAATGATGATGTTGTAATTTCGGAAATTACAGAAGATGAATATAGCATAGGAATGGAACTTTTAAATGAAAATTGTCAATATTTAGGTGACAACGTTGTCTATATAAGAGCTAAAACCTTAGAGAAGGTTAATTTTGATGAATGGAAAGTTGTAAGAGATTCCGGATTAAAAGTTACGATTGAATAGAGACTATAAAAAAAGACGATTTGAGATTATGAATTGATTTCGATTCGTCTTTTGTGCTATTCCCAAATAATAGGAGGACTGATGCATGAGCGAATTAAGAGAAATCAGAGAAGTAATTATAGTAGACATGAAAGATGTTGCAGCACAGAATAAAGAAAAAATAGAGGATGCATACAACAGGGTAATGAAACTGGAATATATCGCACGCAGGGAAGGTTTGCTTGCGTTAGAATATGAAGCTGAATTTATACCCAAGGAGACCCCTTTATGCAATGAGATTGTTGAAATGATTGAATTCATAGTGGATGGAACGGATCCGCATATTTTTGAAGAGTTAATGACCTTAAAGTTTTTTGCGATACATAATTACAAGGGAATTGATGCATTGTTATATTTTTTATATGCACGCAGTATGCTTATGATTCAAGCTGCTGCTTCACCACGGATAATAGAAGAATTCTTTCGTGCGATAATTCCAAATAATCTGATGACTTTTGAGAAAAAACGTATTATGTGGGAAGAGGAGAAGAAAAACAAGCTGAAAGAGTGGATAAGAGAATTAACCCTGGAAGAAAAGGAATTATTGTGTTGTATATCTGCACAATTACAGGAATTATCCGAAGAAGAATGGAAGTTGGTGGTTAGTAGTAATGGTTTTTATGGATTTGATAAAATTCTTCCATATTTAGATGAAGAAACAAAATCTTTAGCCAAAAGTTATATGAACGATTATAGATATTATGTGATTATGAACAGTCCAATGACAGTGACGGAGCAAGAACTTACAGAGTTGAGAAAAGAGCTAGAGGAAGTTATTTACAGATTGCGAAAGAAAGAGGAAGCAAGAGGATTATTGGATGGTATTTTAAAATGCAGTGATGAAGAGATTCAGCTGCTTTTAAGAAATGTTGACAGTATTACATTGGCAATAGCACTGAAAGGTGTGAAAGAAGAGGTTGCAGACTGTTTTTTCCGTAATTTGTCGCTTCGCTTAAAATACATTGTCCGGGAAGATATGGAGTATATGGGGCCATTGCGTATGTGTGATGTAGAAGATGCTCAGAGAAAAATATTGCGGATCTTCAAGGCAGTATTGTGAAATAAAACTTATGATGATGTTGTGCACAATTATATATGAAAAAATATTGTAATATGCAGGTATATTTTATATAATAAATGATAAGAAAAAAATATTTTCATGTGGAGGGCGCACAGATGAAGAAAAAGGAACAACAAGAGAACATTCGTGCCAAAATTATGAGTCGTATGTCAAAGACAGTATTAGTTGCAACGATTATCATAGGTATTGTAGGAACGATTATGAATTATATCAGTACCATGAATTTGCTGGAACAGACATTGACGGAAACGGTTCAGATTGCTGCAGAGCGTGTAGAACAGGAATTAGAGGTATACTCGAGTATTGTATATGAAATCGGATGTATGACCCAGCTTTCAGATGCTGAGATAACAGTAGAACAAAAGCAGGACTTTATTAATCAAAGGGCACAGGTGCATGGATTTACAAGAGGAAATGTATTAGATATAAATGGTAACAGTATTTTTGATGGTAATAATTATGCAGACCGTGCATATTATCAGGCTGCCATAAAAGGGGAGACATTTGTTTCTGAGCCATTAATCAGTAAAGTGACTGGTGAATTTACGGTTATTATTTCTGCACCAATCTGGGCAGACGGTATTCCGGAGAGTACTGTTGTAGGGGTAGTGTATTTCGTGCCGGTTGGAACATTTTTAAATGATATTGTAAATTCCATTCAGGTAAGTGATAATACCATTACATATATGCTAAATGGTTCAGGAACCGTGATAGCACATCATGACATGGAAAATGTTACAGGTGAGAAAAATACCATTGAAGAAGCGAAATCCGATTCATCTTTGAAGGCATTAGCAAAACTTGAGCAGAAAATGGTAAATGGTGAAAATGGATTTGGAACCTATCTTTTAGGCGGACGAAATAGCATATTAGCGTATGCAACTATTTCGGATACAAATAATTGGAGTATTGCGATTAAAGCTCCAATTCTGGATTTCTTAAATGAAACAGTAGTCAGTATTTTGGTTACAATCATTATTATTGTAGTTACACTTGTTGTCAGCACAAAAGTTACCCGCGATT
This sequence comes from uncultured Lachnobacterium sp., assembly GCA_964449855.1. Classification (GTDB taxonomy): domain Bacteria; phylum Bacillota; class Clostridia; order Lachnospirales; family Lachnospiraceae; genus Roseburia. Next base: position 1,316 of record CAYVGA010000069.1, on the reverse strand, counting down.
TGGCAAAAGAGATTGGAGAACCCCTCATGCTTTGTGCAGAACAGTTTAACAAACTGGCAGATGGTGATTTGCATACACCAATGTTAGAAGCTGTGTCTGAGGACGAAATTGGACAATTGATGACAGCTTCGCTTACATTAAAATCCGATTTAACAGATGTAATTGAAGATATCAAATATGTACTTGGTGAGTTTTCACAAGGAAATTTTACTGTGGAAAGCCGTAATGTTGCATATTATAAAGGCGATTACAAAGAAATCATTGAAGCACTTACTGCACTTCGCAATATTATGAGTGAAACAATTTATCATATTGATGAATCAGCAGAACAGGTATCTGCAGGTTCTGTACAGCTTGCACACAATTCACAGTCACTTGCAGAGATCGCAAATGAACAGGCGGGTCAGGTGGAAATGCTGACAGCTATTATTAATGAAGTAAATGAAATGTCCGAAAAAAATGCAATGGAAGCAGAAAATGCCTACCACCGTGTACAGGAAGCAGAACGTGCAGCAGATCATAGTCAGGAAAATCTGCGTGATTTAACGAATGCGATGACAGTGATTCGTGAAACTTCGTTAAAAATTGAAGATATTATTATATCTATTGAAGATATTGCATCTCAAACAAATCTGCTTTCTTTAAATGCTTCCATTGAAGCGGCCAGAGCAGGTGAAGCCGGCAGAGGTTTTGTTGTAGTTGCGGATCAGATTGGAAAACTTGCTGCTGTAAGTGCACGTTCCGCAGTGGATACAAAGGAATTGATTAATAAGAGCATGGAAGATATTCGTGCCGGTAGTCAGATTACAGAGCGTACAGTAGAAGCAATTAAAAAAGTATTAGAAAGTATGTCAGAATTTGAAGAAGTAGCAAAAGATACCAGTGAAACTTCCAGACAACAGGCAGATATGCTGCTTCAGATTCAGCAGGGTGTAGAACAGATTTCATCTTCTGTAGAAAATAATTCTTCTTCAGCAGAAGAAACCTCTGCAACAAGTGAGGAACTTTCTGTACAGGCAGATATGCTGAAACAGCAGGTTGGAAAATTCAAATTGAAAAGATAGTAAAACAGAAAGTAATTTTTAAGTCATAAAACCTAAGACAAGTCATATATATAAGACATAGGCGAAGAAAAGCCTATGTCTTATTTTTACTTTGTAACACTACGCGCGAAGTCAATCTTATTTTAGATAACAGAGAGGAGCAAAAAAGCATGGTCAAAGGATTGATAACGGTATTTCCGACAAGCATAAGACCGCGGATGCGAAAGATAAATTGGGATGGGTTAGAGGAAATCCGTGTGCGTATCGGCTGGC
>CAYVGA010000068.1:0-12258 GCA_964449855.1 uncultured Lachnobacterium sp. | reverse complement strand
ACACGTGATACCGTGATTCATGTAAATGATCGTATCGCACAGTTCCGTATCGTAGAAAACCAGCCAAAGATTGTGTTTGAAGAGGTGGAACATCTTGGAAATGACAGTCGTGGTGGATTTGGGACAACAGGAAAACAGTAATGAAAATCAATTATAAACGTATTCATATCGGTCGAAGAACTTTTAAAACCGCATTAGCAGTGCTGATATCCTTGGTTATTGTATCTTTTTATGGTGCAACAACGTCCAAGATGATTTTTGCCATGCTGGGTGCTATGAGTGCGATGGAAGTGACTTTTCAAAAATCGTTGGAGTCTTGTTTAACCCAGTTTGTTGGTATGTTTTTTGGCGTGTTCGTAGGAGTGGCATTGAGGTCATTACCGATTCATCCATTGGTATGTGTGGGTATCGGTATTATTATGATTATTGTATTGTACAATCTGTTTCAGATTCGTTTTTCACCATCCCTGCCATGTCTTATGATAGTAACGATTTGTACGACGGCAGATATTCAGCCATTTACCTATGCGATGGGACGCCTTTGGGATACTTTCATTGGTCTTGCAGTTGGAATGATTATCAATGTTGTAATACTTCCGTATGATAATAGTTTGAAAATCAAACAGGCGATTGTATATTTGGAAAAAGAAGTGATTTTATTCTTAGAGGATATGTTTGATGGTGACAAAGAGTATCCGGATACAATAAAAATGCGCAGTACCATAGATGAAATGGGAAGTGAATTAGGTATATATTCGAAACAGTGGCTGCCGTTTATTGTGAAGCAGGATATGAAAAAGTTAGGAGTGTTTCTAAGATGCCAGAATAAAGCGAGAGAACTTTTGGCACAGATGGAAGTGCTTCATCAGATGGAATATCCGGGTCGACTGGATGTAGATATCCGAAAGCGTTTAGAAGAGAGTGGCGCAGATATACGTGATAAAAGGATGATTGACAGAGTAGAAGAGGCAGATATTATTACAAATTATCATGTGGCAAAGATTTTGGATTTGCGACAGGAATTGATAGAAACAATAAACGAGATCACGAAAAATAGAGATCACGAAAAATAAATAATGAAAATGAGAAATCCCCCTTAAGTTTTACGAAACCAAGGGGGATTTGAACTATATAGAAAAGTTATTTTGGTAGTTTTACGTAGATTTGTAAGGTGTTTTCTTTTGGGGCAGAAGCAAGGATTTTTCCATTATGCTGTGTTACAATTGCTTGTGCAATGGAAAGACCAATCCCATGTCCCCCGGTTTTGGAATTGCGAGAGGAATCCATGCGGTAGAAGCGGTCAAATAGAAGTTTTAACTGCTCCTTATGGAAGTTTTGATTGGTACGATTGGTAACAGATATTGTTATAAAGTTGTTTTGTTCTTCGACAGATAGAGATATGTATCCACTTACAGGAGAATACTTGATGGCATTATCCAATAAAATGGAAATTAATTGTCGAATTGCTTTTTCATTTCCACATAGTGTTAGCATTGGAGGAATGTAACACTGTAGTTCTTTTCCCTGTTTGTTTGCTAAGGTCTGAAAAGAAAATGCAGTTTCTGTTATCACTTCGGAAAAAGGAAAGTCAAGCATAGGAAGTGTGTTTTCGGATTCTTCCATACGTGAGAGAAAAACAAGGTCATTTGTCAGCTCTGTCAATTGATGAATTTGTTTTTTTATATCTGAAATCCATTCATTTTCCCCAAACTCCATTTCGAGAATATCGGTATCTGCGTGTATAATGGTAAGTGGTGTTTTTATCTCGTGGCTAGCATCCGTTATAAAACGTTTTTGTTTTTCGTAGCTTTCTGAAATCGGACGGATGATGCGATTGGAAAAAAAAGCTATGAAAGCAAATACAACAAAATAACCGCACAGTGAGATTGTGATACTTGCAAATAAAAAGTAGTGGAAAGCATCTAGTTTTCTGCCACAATCCAAAAAAGTAATTCGTGTATAGGTGTCTTCTTCACAAATCTGATAGCGGAAATTTTGGATAAAACCAGAGGCTGCTTTAGTAGTTAAAGCAGTATTGGCATAATGGATTGCGGTCTGGGTATCTACAGAGATAATGCGGCTGGTTTCTACGAATAAAACCGCTTCAGTTTCTTTTTCTATGATTACAGAGAAGAATCTGGATTCATAAGGAATCTCAGGAGACATTCCGGGAGGGAGACGCTCTCCCAATTTGTCTGGTTCCATAGGAAATTCTCCCTTGTTATCTGTGATGATAGACAAGAGCATATCTGCTTCCTGTACAACTTCATGATAATTGACGATATTGATGCCGGCTATGATAACTGCCAGTACGAGTAAAAAGGCAGACATAGATAATACAATAAATTTTCGCTGTAGTTTCTGTATCATGAGATTTCCTCCAAAGAGTATCCGGCATTTCGTGTTGCTTTAATTTGAATATTGGCATGTAAGGCATTTAACTTTTTGCGTAGATAGGAGATATATACCCATACGACATTCAGTTCCGCATCGGAATCGTATCTCCATATTTTTTCAAAAAAGTGTTCTGTCGATACAAGCTGTTTGGGATTTGTCATTAATAGCTCCATCATTTGGTATTCTTTGTTGGCAAGGCGGAAGCTGTCCACTGTAGAAGATAATTCATAGGTAGCCCGGTCAAGTGTGATATTTCCGAAGGATAGTCTGGAATCCGGTGCTTGTATACTTCGTGTGATGGTACGGATTCTAGCTAATAATTCTTTGGTATCAAATGGTTTGGTCAGGTAGTCATTTGCGCCGCTATCTAATCCGAGTACTTTATCATCGATTTCTGATTTGGCAGATAGAATCAGGACCGGAATGTAATTTCCATTGGCACGTATTTTTTTCAATAATGTAATTCCGTCTACATAAGGCATCATGATATCCAGTATAACGGCATCATAGTTTCCGGTTTCTAAGTAGTCCAAGGCATCCTGACCGTTATAGACTGCATCCACCGTATAATGATTTTTTTCTAAGATATGAACAAGAGCTTTGGATAGAGAAAGCTCATCTTCTGCTAATAATAGTTTCATAGTACCTCCTTTTTCTTATATTGTATCATAGTTTAAATACATTAAGTGTAGTTTAAAAAAATTTTCTAATTTTTTAAGGTTCAATTAGGGTTGGATGTGTAAACTATTTTGGTGTAAAGGAGGAAAACAAAGTGGCGTATCAAGCAGTATTTCAACGTTATGAATTAAAATATATGCTGACGAAAGAGCAGAAAGAATGTATTTTGCAAGCAATGCAGCCATATATGAGTTTGGATCAATATGGCAGAACAACGATACAGAATATTTATTTTGATACAGAAGATTACCGATTAATTCGGTGTTCCATAGAAAAACCTGTTTATAAGGAAAAACTTCGTATGCGAAGCTACGGGGATAAAACATCCGGTGCCGAGGTTTTTGTGGAATTAAAAAAGAAATATCAAAAAGTAGTCTATAAAAGGCGTTTGTCCATGCAGGAAGAAAAGGCAATGCAATGGCTGAAGAGAGAATGTGCTTGTGAAATGGATTCACAGATTGCAAAGGAAATTGATTATTTTTTGGAGTATTATGAAAATTTGAAGCCGGTACTGTATCTTTCTTATGAGAGGGAAGCATATAAATGTAAGGATGGTGGTGATTTTCGTGTCACATTTGACGAAAATATCATTTGCAGGCAGGAGAGGATGGAGCTTCAAGCCGAAGCAGGCGGAGTCTCTGTTTTAGAAGAAGAGAAGGTTTTGATGGAAATGAAATGCTCTGGTGGAATTCCGATGTGGATGACCGCGATATTATCCAAAGAAAAGGTTTATAAAACATCCTTTTCTAAATATGGTACAGCGTACCAGAAAATTATTTATCCAAAATTGAAAGGAGTACAAATATAAATGGATACATTATTTTTAGGACTTTTTGACACAGATATGACGAAAACGATTATGCTGGAGGAGTTTTTGTTGTGCGTAGGCTGTTCGCTTTTGATAGGTATTATTTTGATGCTGGGCTACATGCATTATGCAAGATATTCGAAAAGTTATATTGTTACACTGGCTGTTTTACCGGCCATTGTATGTGTTGTAATTATGATGGTAAATGGAAATATTGGAACAGGTCTTGCAGTTGCAGGAGCATTTAGTTTGGTGCGTTTTCGTTCTGTGCCAGGTTCTGCAAAAGAGATTACCATGCTGTTTCTTGCAATGGGAACCGGACTATTAACGGGAATGGGTTACATTGGATATGGTTTCGTGTTTGCGGGCATAATGAGTATGGTCATGATGTTATACAACCGTCTGGATTTTGGTATACGAAAACATGCATGGCGATATAAGACAATTCGCATCACAATTCCGGAGGATTTGGATTATAGTAATGTGTTTGACTCAATATTGGATGTATATACGGATGACTATGAATTGGTAAGGGTAAAGACGGTGAATATGGGTAGTATGTTCCGGCTTACATACAATCTTACAATGAAAAAGGATGCAAATGAAAAAGAAATGCTTGATAAGCTGCGTTGCAGAAATGGCAATCTGGAAATTACGATTTCCAAACAGGATAATTCGGTAGAAGAATTGTAAAGGAGGAAGAGAGTATTGAAAAAGAAAGTATGGTTGATGCTATGTATAGGGACTTTATTATTTAGCGGATGTGGTACACAGGATAATTTGGAAGAGTCTGAAGAAAAAACGAACAGCGAGTCTTCTGTAGCAAATGATTCTTCTTCAATAAATGAGGAAGAGATATTTAGTAATCGTGATTTTCGAACAGAATATGAAGAAAATTGTGCCTATATTCAGTTGAATGGTTCATCGGCGGTCTGTGAATCCAATGCAGTGGAGATAGAAGGCAGTACAATTACGATTAAGGACGAGGGAACGTATGTAATAACAGGAACTTTGGATAATGGTCAGATTGTGGTAGATTCAGAGGATACGGATAAGACACAGATTGTGTTAAAAGGGGTATCCATTCATAGTGAAACTTCTGCTGCAATTTATGTTAAGGAATCCGATAAGGTATTTCTTACGCTGGAGGCTGATACGGAAAACAGCTTATCCAATGGTGGCACATTTAATAATATTGATGAAAATGAAATTGATGGTGTTATTTTTTCAAAATCCGATCTAACGCTGAATGGAACCGGAAGTTTAAGTATTGAAAGTCCCGGTGGACATGGAATCGTATCGAAGGATGATCTGAAGATTACGGATGGCAAATACAGCATAAATGCATCTGAGCATGGTTTGTCGGCCAATGATATGCTTGGGATTGCAGGGGGTGATTTTTCCATTGTATCAGGAGAAGACAGTATTCATTGTGATATGAATATACAGATAGAGAATGGGACATTCGAAATCAATGCAAAGGATGATGCGGTACATGCGGATGAATCATTAAATATTTTGGGTGGAAAAATCAATATTTCGAGTTCTTATGAAGGTTTAGAGGCACTTGATATTAAGATAACAGATGGAGATATTCGGATTGTGGCTAGTGATGATGGCTTAAATGCAGCAGGTGGAACGGACCAAAGTGGATTTGGAGGCATGGGAAATGATCAGTTTGGAAGAACTGGCGGACATCAAAATAAAGGTCAGGGAGGTGCTGGAACTGGCGGCATGCAGAGTAGTTCCTCGAACGGAAGTATTGTGATTGCAGGTGGAACACTCTATATCAAAGCATCCGGAGATGGAATTGATGCAAATGGAACCTTGGAAATTGCAGGTGGTTCTGTCACAGTCTGTGGTCCAACGCAGGGAGATACAGCGACATTGGATTATGATATTAGCGGAGTAATTACAGGTGGCACATTTATCGGAACCGGTGCAAGAAATATGGCACAGACATTCAGTAATTCAACACAGGGAGTGATTGCGGTAAGTGTAGGGAGTCAACAGGCTGGAACAGAAATTGTATTAAAGGATAGTAATGATAATATAATTATTTCATATGAGCCGGAATTGTCGTTTGGAGTGGTAATCTTAAGTAGTCCTGAGATTGTAAAAGGGGAAACTTATACGATTACAGTAGGAACGGCTGTAGGTAAATTTGAGGCAGAATAAAAAAGATTATGTTGTGCATATGGTCCCCCAATGGACTATGTTCTTATAACATTCAAAAAGGATTTGTAGTTGTTCAGCTACAAATCCTTTTTGTGTGTTATATGTATTTATTTGTCTGCCTTTGCCATAATCTTTTTAAATTGTGTAAAGAATGTAATGGTTGTAACGGCTGCTGCAATAATATCGCTGATTGGTTCTGCGAGGAATACTGCAAATACTTTATCTGCAAAGAAGTTTGGCAGGATAAAAATAAGTGGAATCAGTAAGATAAGCTTACGAAGGAAAGCCATAATCAAACTGATTTTTGCCTGTCCGAGAGCCATAAAACTCTGCTGACAGCTAAGCTGGAAGCCTACGGAGAAGATACCCGCCATATAAATGCGAAGTGCCCAGGAACCATATTCTACCAAAGCGGCATCGGTAGTAAAGATACCTGCTAATACATTTGGCATCAGCATACATAATATCCAGAAGATAGCGGAGTAGCCAACACACACACCAAACTGCATAAAGAATGCTTTTTTCACACGGTCAGCATTGCCGGCACCATAGTTATAACTCATGATTGGCTGTCCACCCTGTGTAAAGCCCTGAAGCGGCATAGTAACCAGCATGTTAATACTTGTGATAATGGTCATGGCACCTACTGCAATGTCACCGCCATATTTTGCAAGGCTTGTGGTAAAGCTGATAGCAAGTAAACTTTCGGTAGAAACCATGATAAATGGAGAAATACCAAGTGCAAGTGTTGGTCCAAAAATCTTTGGATCTAATTTCATGTTTTCTTTACGGAGTTTCAAAATGGTCTGTTTTCCTGTCAGGAAGCGGACAATCCAAATAGCACCGACAGCCTGGCTAAGTATGGTTGCAAGAGCTGCCCCTTTTACGCCCATGCCTAATCCGAAAATAAAGATTGGGTCAAGGATAATGTTAATAACAGCACCGATTATAGTGGTAAGCATGGCAATTTTTGCAAACCCCTGTGTGGTAACGAAGGGGTTCATGCCTGTAACAACCAATACAAATACCGTACCTAGAATGTAAATGCGCGCATAATCAACCGCGTATGGAAGCGTTACTTCACTGGCACCAAACATAGTTAAAAGTGTTGGGGCAAGTATGTAAATTACAATGGTAAGAACTGCTGAAAAAATAAGCAAAAGTAAAAAGGAGTTTGTCATGATTTTTTCGGCATGGTCTTTGTCATTTTTTCCAAGAGCAATAGAAGCAAGTGGAGCACCGCCTGCACCAGCCAGCATGGCAAAAGCGGTAATAAACATCATAATGGAAGAGAATAAGCCGACACCGGTAAGTGCAGCAGCACCAATCTCCGGAATGTGTCCGATGTAAATACGGTCAACGATGTTGTAAAGCAGGTTTACGACCTGTGCAACTACGGCAGGAATTGCCAGTTTAAAGAACAGTTTTGGGATACTGCCGGTAGCCATTTCATTTGTTTGATTGTTGTTTTGCATATGAATTCCTTTCTATGATTTTTGTTTTCGTAATTATTCAGTACCTGAATAGTTACCCTTGTTTCGTATTTGCATATATAGTAAACCCTGTTATAATAATAGAGTCAAGCGAAAAGGAGAAATTTATGAAAAATTATTTTACAATCAGTGAGTTTGCGAAATTAAGAGATATTAATATCAATTCTCTTCGTTATTATGAAAAATTAGGATTATTAAAACCTGCATATATGGATGAAAAGAATGGATATCGTTATTATTCAGCCGAACAAGTCTCGTTGCTAAATAAAATTATTTTGTGTATTCAACTGGGGATTCCATTGAAAGAAATGGTGAAATTTTTGGATGAAGATGGAAATCTGGAGTCGCAGAAACTGTTAGAACAAGGGCGGATTGTAGCAAGAGAGCGTATTCAGGAAATGCAGAATAATTTAGATTATATTGAGTATTCATTGAAAAATATAGAAGAAAATAAGGGGTATAAAAAATGTGTAGGTCTGTATGAACGAGCATTTGAAGAGAGAAAGGTTATGATTACGGATATTTACACCAATACAGATATGCTTGAGCCAAAGAGAATGGTATCTGAGGTTTCAAAAATTTATCGATATGCGCAGAAAAAGGGGATGTTTCCTATTTTGCCGGCAGGACAAATTTTGCATATTGGTGAGAATATGGAAATGAAATTTTGTTTTTTTCTTGAAATTCTTAATGCTGGAAATGAAGAAGAATGTATTCTTACACTTCCGGCCGGAAAATCGCAGTGTATACAGCTGGAACTAGAACCAACATTGGATTTTTATAAAATTGTAAATGAAAGTTGGAAAGATACCGGAGGGAAAACGATTATCGTGAATAATGTCATGCTGGAGAAATATAGTTTTGAAAATCATCCGAGTGAGTTACAAAGAGTGGAACTTGATGGTTTTATGTGGTAAGATGGAAACACAATAGGGGGAATTCACGGAAACCGTGAGTTCTCACGCAAAATGTGAACTGTATCTCGGATGGAGGATTTGCGCATGTATGGCATCATTCATCAGTATTTGATGCAGGATTGCAAAGAAAAAGCCGTTCGGCTGTTTGATGCGGTGATAGAGAACGGTGTAGAGGCTGATAAGAGCGTTTATTTCCAGACAAAGCAACAGAGGGCATATTTGTTATCACAGATAGGATATTGGAACAGTGGATTGTTATGGAATACGATAATAAATTATATGAGGAGAAAGTGCAATGGATACGATGTTTGTAAATGAGAAATCATATCAAATTATAAAATTATTAGGCAAGGGTAAGGGTGGCTATTCCTATCTTGCGACAGATGGCGAAAAGCAATATGTGTTAAAGCAGATTCACCATGAACCATGTGATTACTATCAGTTTGGCAACAAAATTGAAGCAGAGCAGAATGACTACCAGAGGTTATTACACACAGGGATTCGAATTCCGAGAATGCTGGATATTGATATTTCAGCAGAACGAATTCTGAAAGAATATATCGATGGACCAACCATATTTGACCTTGTAAAAGAAGATAAAATGAAAGATACATATTTGGAACAGATGCGCCAGATGGCTGCACAGGTATATGCTCACGGACTAAATATTGATTATTTTCCGACGAATCTTGTGGTGCAGGATGAGTTGATTTATTACATTGATTATGAGTGTAACAATTATATGGAGGAATGGAATTTCGAAAACTGGGGTATCCGGTATTGGTCAAAGACACAGGAATTTATAGATTATGTGGAACATCATAGATAAAATACTCAATTTTCCCACCAATTTTACTGGTGGGAAAGTTGAGTTTATTATGATATTGTAACAACTCTGACTGAGCCCATGTATTAGATTCTTTTGGCATTGACACAGGAGTGCTCTGGTGTAGATATTATGGAAAAGGTAAAGAGGATTTCTCATGGACGTGTCATGGTGGGACCGGGAAATACTGCGAAAAGAATATGAGCACCTGAAAGTAATGCTGGAGGATGGAGGAGGGGCTGTTACTTCAATGTAAAATATGGTATACTTTTGTTTGGACACAATCTAAACGAAAGAGAGAATATCAGATGTCTAATTTTGAGTTTATGAATAATGAGAAATTTCTCGTTCATCCAGGGTGCAGGCGGTTGTATGAATATGCAATGGCAGCAGAAGACAGCTATTGGTTTGATCATGAGAAATGTGCGATGAAAGTTCGTTTTATTTTAGAACAGGCATGTGTACTGGGGTCAGAATTAAAGAATGCCTCTTATCCGCAGAAGATTTCTATGTTGGGAGACTTTTGGTGTAAAGAGAACTATTTTGAATTTCTTCGGGCTTTTGAGGGAAATATATCCAATTATATTAAAGAAGCAAATCTTATTTCGCGTTCTTATATGCATACCGGATTGTTACAGGCTTCCGTGCCGCGAGAGGACTTGTATCCACAAATGCTGGAGTATGTCTATAAGATTCTCTTGTGGCTGTATAAAAGCCTGGGTTACGAAACTCGGTGTATTTATAATGACTATAGTGAGGATAAGATTCCGAAGGGACAGAAAAAACAGACGAATGCACAGGAAGAAGAAAGAGATATCTACTATTCGCCGGAGGAAGTGCTGAAAAATTTCAAAAAGTATTTTCCAAACTGTCAGACGGAATCTTTGTGTACAGTAGAACAGCAGAAAGATACTTACGTTATAAAAGATTTATCTGGAAGAATCGTTTCAGAGTTTGTACGAAAAGAAGATTATGAGGTTTCGGAAGAAGAAAAGATACAAATGAAACGAAGGCTGGAATCTATTTCGGGCGAATATAACACGGTAAAAGAGCAGTTTATAAAACATCAGAAGGAAAAAGAAGAGCAGATACATGCATATGCGGTTCAAATTGTAGCAATGCAAAATGAAAACTCCGATTTGACAAGAGCTCAGGAACAGCAGTTGGAAAACTGGAAGCAGGATGTGAAACGTCTAAAGCTGGAAATGGGGAGTGAGGTTGAAGCATACAAAGCTAAAATTGCACACTTAGGTGCGCAGTATGATGAACTATATGACAAATATGTTGAGCTCATTCCGGCAGAGGAGCAAAGACAGCAGCTTCATCAGCAGGTACTTGGACTTTTAGAAGAACGTAGAAATTTAGAGTCTGCATATCGAGAAAAAGAAAATATTTTATTGGGCGAAATTGATGGACTGAAAACGAGTATATATACCATGAAACGCGAATTGGTTAATGCAAATGCGTCTACGGAGGAAAGCAGGCAGGTGATAGTCTCGCTGGAAAATGCTTTGCAGGAAAAAGAGCAGGCGTTGAATCTGTTTCAAAAGGAAGCGGATATGTATTTCCAAAATCTTCAGAATGAAACCGCTGCAATGATTAAATCCTATAAGGATAAGGCTGCGAATCTGGAAATCATACTTACCAATGTTATGATGGAAAATGCAGAATATAAAGAAAAAATGCAGATGAATCAGATAGCTAAAGAAACCACTGCGCTTTTGCAGATTGTAAAAGACAATGTTGGGGAACTTGCAAAGGGATTTGCGGTTTACAAGCAGGATGCGAATGAGCAGAAACTGCGTATGCTTTTATTAAAGGTAAAGGCACAATATGACGAACAGATTTATAATCTGGAAAGAGAATTAAGAGAAAAAGAAAGAGCCTTAGAAAAAGAACGTTGGGAAAAAGAACGTATCATGCAGGAAATGTGGAGGGCACAGCAGACACAGAATAAAACACAGACAGAATCGGTAAAGCAAACCCAAAACGAAAAGAAAACGAAAAAATATATATGGACAGCATTGCTGGTATCTGTCGTCGTATTACTAGGTGTCTTGGGAAAAGTATTGATAACACCACAGGAAGAGGAAAAACTGCAGCAGACGGTACATCAAAATGGAACATCGGGAACACATCTTCCGGTTAGTGATGCAGGTGGAAATAATAACACGGAGATAGAAAATTCATCACAGATGGATGATTTGGAGGAAACCGAGATATCAGAAGTAGTGGAAGAAACAGAAAACCAGGAGACAGAGGCGTCAGAAGTGCAGGAAGAGACAGAGGTGTCAGAAACAATAGAAGAAACGGAAATAAAAGAATCAGAAGAAACAGAATCTGTGCAGATTCAGCCGGAGAATACCAATCAGGATAAATTGGACCAGCTTCTTTCTGATAGGGAATGGGCGAATAGCAGACCAAAGGATTTGGTCGAAATACCAAATATTCATGCAGGATTAAAGGCGTTTGCAGAGACAGAGTATTATGTTCGTTTCTTTGAAGAGTTTTATGCAAAACTTGAATATTTAGGTGAAGCAGATATTTACAGTGTTGCAAGCAGAGATGCGAAGATATATACAATTGCAGAATATGATTGGATGACATTCTGCTGGAATTCGAGTCGAAATAATCCGGGGGTACTGATTATGTATGTAGAACCATCGGTAGTATCTGCAGACCTCAATCGTAATTCGACAAGAACCCAGGTTGTAGAAATGTTAGGAGAACCAACGAATATCTACTATGATATAGGCTGGAGCGATTTTAATTTTCAGGAGATAGAAGAACTGGATATTATGTATGAATGGGAATATACCAAAACAGATTATTCACTGGAGCTTAGATTCGTATTTGATGAAGAACGTATATTAGATTATTGCCAGGTGATTTTTGATGTATACTAATTTCGTCAATCTGACAACAAGCTGACCAAATCTTTGTCACTTTGCCAATAGCGGA
>CAYVGA010000067.1:0-12310 GCA_964449855.1 uncultured Lachnobacterium sp. | reverse complement strand
TGCAAAATAATCTGCCGGTGTCTCTGCACGACGAATCATTTTTACGCTGCCGTCTTCCTGCAACAAAAGCTCTGCGGATTTCAACTTGCCGTTATAACTGTATCCCATTGCAAAGCCATGCGCACCGGTATCGTGAATCACCAGATAGTCGCCTTTATCAATCTTTGGAAGCTGGCGATTAATTGCAAACTTATCGTTATTTTCACAAAGTGACCCCACGACATCATATGTTTCCGTGCATGGTGCGTCTTCTTTTCCAAGTACCGTAATGTGGTGGTAAGAACCATACATCGCCGGACGCATCAGATTCACCGCACAGGCATCTACCCCGATATATTCCTTATAAATATGCTTTTCGTGAATTGCTTTTGTCACGAGACAGCCATATGGTGCCATCATAAAACGTCCCATTTCGCAGAAAATGGATACGTCATCCATGCCTGCCGGTACAAGCACTTCGTCAAACGCTTTGTGTACGCCGTCTCCGATTGCATAAATATCATTTGGTGTCTGGTCCGGTGTATAAGGCACACCAACGCCACCGGAAAGATTTACAAATGCGATATGGCATCCGGTTGCTTCTTTTAATTCTACAACCAATTCAAAGAGCTGTTTCGCAAGCTGTGGATAATATTCATTCGTTACGGTATTACTTGCCAAAAATGCATGCACACCGAAGTGTTTTGCACCTTTTTCTTTCATTATTTGAAATGCATCAAATAACTGTGCCTTTGTCATGCCATATTTAGAATCCCCAGGGTTGTCCATGATACCATTACTCATTTCAAATACACCGCCCGGATTGTAACGGCAGCTAATGGTTTCCGGAATATATCCCAATGTATCTTCCAAACACTGAACATGTGTAAAATCATCCAAGTTGATGATTGCACCCAGTTCATTTGCATACGCAAATTCATCTAATGGTGTATCGTTGGAAGAAAACATAATGTGTTTTCCATCAAAACCACATGCTTTTGCCATCATAAGTTCTGTCAATGAAGAACAATCGCAGCCAAAATCATACTCTTTTAAAATGCTTAACAAAAATGGATTTGGTGTTGCCTTTACTGCAAAGTATTCGCGAAATCCCTTGTTCCATGCAAACGCCTCTTTTACTGCTTTTGCATTGGCACGAATCCCCGCTTCATCATAAAGATGAAATGGTGTCGGATATGTTTTTACAATTTCTTCTATCTGTTCTTTTGTCACAAATGGTGTCTTACTCATCTATATATCTCCCTTTATTTCTATACTTAAAATATTATAGTCTAGACTACAACAATTTCTCTTTTATTTCAAGCTACTTTTATGTTATAATATCCATAAGTTTAGGGTAACTATTCAGTACAGCTCAAAACACTTGCTGTTTTGAGCGTGAGAACATGATTCAGGTGTGAGCAAACCCATCAGCGTAGCTGATTTCTCATGGGTTTGCGAATCGTAATTATTCAGGTACTGAATAATTACAGTTTAGGGTATAATTTAGAATAACTTATTCTGATATAGTACATATATACAAATGATTTAGAAAGAGAACCATTATGAAAGTCAAAATTAACGATTACTATCCAGCTTCATCCATAAATACAAGCACAACCACGATTCAGGACATTCCACAGAACGAATCTTTTGAAGATGTATTGTTACTGAACCAGACCGCCCTAAAGGCAATGGCCATTGATGCCATGGTTGCAGAAAGTACTACTGGTTCCGTTGACCCGGATGCAGTCAACGCTGCTGCCATTATGCAGTTTCGCAACACTCTTGCCAGTCATATTGTTGCACCAATTCCACAGGAGGATGCTTCTTTAAGCACTTCTCAACAGGCGGCTTCCACAGCTCCTGACAGTACAGTTCCTACCTCTCCTGCCGGTTCACCTGAAACAATTCCTGTTCCAGAAACAAGTCCTGTTCAAAACGAAACACCAGTGACCGGCACACTAGAAAATACCAACAATAATAATTCCAACACAGCAACCGGCAACATATATAATTCCGGCAACTTAACCTGTTCCGATGAATTAAACCGTTATTTTGCAGAAGCATCTGCACAATACGGCATTGATGCAAAACTTTTAAAATCTATCGCCTACTGTGAATCAAACTTCAATCCTAATTGTACCAGCTATGCCGGTGCGATGGGAATCATGCAGATGATGCCGGCAACCGCTGCATACCAAGGTGTAACCGATCCTTACGATGCCCGCCAGAGCATTTTCGGCGGTGCAAAATATTTATCCAGCATGCTGACCCGTTACAATGGGGATATCTCACTCGCCCTTGCCGCATACAACGCCGGACCGGGTAATGTAGACAAATACAATGGTATTCCTCCATTCACAGAAACACAGAATTATGTAAAAAAAGTATTGGCAAATTATAATTCTTAAAAAATTTCATTGACATTTTGCATTTTTTATTGTATGATGCAATAGTTGATTCATTCAATTTTATAATTGCTGACGTGGCTCAGGGGTAGAGCACTTCATTGGTAATGAAGAGGTCGGCGGTTCAATTCCGCTCGTCAGCTTAAAAAGCTCTTGGATTTTTCCAAGAGCTTTTTATTTTTGATTAGGTCTATACAAATAAATACTCGCATCTATTTTTCCTGACAGAAACACACTCTCTGCAACATCTACATCTCCACAATATAACTAATATAAGAATTAATAACTTTCGTATCCCCCAGCACATCCTCTCTCGGATACTGTCTGCCATAATTCATATGTACATGTCCATGCACAAAATATTTTGGATTATATTTCTCAATCAGCTCCACAAATGTCTCAAATCCTCTGTGTGGCAAATCTTCGCCATCATTTACTCCAAATGCCGGTGCATGGGTCACCAAAACATCGAATCCCTTTTTCCAAAGCAACTTGAACCAGAGACGGCGGACTCTGCTTCGCATCTCATCTTCTGTAAACTGATTGCCTCCTTCTTTATAGCGGTAGGAACCGCCCAGACCAAGAAAACGCACTCCCTCAAATTCGAAGATATCGTCTTCGATACATATGCACCCCTCCGGCGGATGATGCTCATATTTATAATCATGATTCCCTTTGACATACAAAACCGGAATGGATGTCATGGTGGTCAAGAAACTTAAATATTCCGCTTCCAAATCACCACAGGAAACAATCAGGTCGATTCCTTCAAAAGCCTCTCTTTTAAAAAAATCCCAGTAACTTTTTGACTCCTCATCTGATATAAATAATATTCTCATTCTTCCTTAGCTTCCTCTACGCCTTTCAATTCCACAATTGGTTTCGCCTGTTCCTTTAGTAAATCAATGGATGGAATATCCCCTTCTATATTTTCCACCAAATAATCCATTTTCATAATATCTTCCGGACTCATATATTCACCGGCATAATTTTTAATCGTTCCATCTTGTGCACGAATCTCACCAAAAAATGGGTAGACATCCCCCACACTGATATCATATTCCACATGTTCTGCTAAACGTTTTACCCCTACTGGAACATGATTCGAATATACCAGATCAATGACTCCTGCCGACATACCCCACCAGTAATTCAAGGCCTTTGCCTCGCCCTCATCTTCTGTCTGATATGTGCCTGCCAGAATACTCTGAATCAGTTTTTCATAATAAATACCCCAGTTCCATACCGGCATAACAATGTTTGTCGTTTCACCATTTTCATATTTATAAAGACCATATTCTCTCGTTGGATTGATGGAACGAACCATATCCTGATTCGATACATATTTGATGTCATTTTTCGTCATCAAATGATCCAGATCATGGTCCTTTCTTGTAGACCAATCCAAATACACCTTTGCCCTTGGATTCACGCAGGCAGCTCCCAATGCAAACGCATTGATATTTGCAATCATGCCATAAATCGGGTAATCCGCCACATATGCAATCTTGTCATTATCTGCCATTGCTCCGGCAATCATACCGGAAATAAATTTTGCTTCATACATACGTGCATAATATGTACGAATATTTTTATGTGGTGTATTCAAGGAACAGTTCAAAATCGTTACTTCCGGATGTTCCATCGCAATTTTTAAGGACGGTTCCATCATTTCCACACCAACTTCAAATACAATATCTGCACCCTTTGCTATCACATCTGTTAATACTTCCTCAATATTTTCTTTGCTTACGTGATCCACACAAATGGTTTGAATCTGGTCCGGGAATGTTTCTTCCAAATAAGCACGTCCTAAATCATGTGCATAAGTCCAATTGGATTCCTCCGTTGATTTTGGATATAAAAATGCAACTGTAAACCTCTTTGCAGAACTTGGACGCAGATATTTAAATAATGACTTTCTTTCCGGTACTTCCTTTGGATCTAAAACCAAATCCACACGATTCTTTTCCGTCAAAACAACAAATTCTCTCCAACATTTCGAAACATAAGAAGAAAAATCCTGATGTGACATCGACTGTACTTTTTCATAACCGTATACTTTTAAAAACACTGTCAACGCATCCCCTGTTGTAATCGGCAGATATTTCCCGCCCTGCTGCTCAAATGCTTTCGAAAATCGAAAATGTATGGTTCGAAAATCTTCCCTTGTCTTATCATCCCAAGGGGTTTCTGCCCCTACATATCCCAGCAGCTTATTTGCATATCCTAACCGGGTAAATTCAACCGTATTCATTCTGGTGGCTTCATTGAATTTCATAAATTCATAATACAGTTTTACATCCAATTCTTCCGATGGCGCAGGGATTTTTCTTGTTACATTCGCTGCAATCTTATCCGCACCAAAAAATTTCAAAACGCTGACACGTTTATTTCCTTCTACCACATAAAAACGGTTCATGAATTCATATACTTTGATTGGATCACGAATTCCTTCATTGACCTGCGCATCTGCCAAAGCTTCCCATTTTCCTGCAAATTCGGATTGTTCATCTAAAATCGGCATGAAATTCGCAGCAAATGCATAGGTTCTTCCTTTGGTACTCGTACCTACTACATGATCCAACGGTATCTGTACTAACCCCATATTCTGCTCCGT
This sequence comes from uncultured Lachnobacterium sp., assembly GCA_964449855.1. Taxonomy (GTDB): domain Bacteria; phylum Bacillota; class Clostridia; order Lachnospirales; family Lachnospiraceae; genus Roseburia. The sequence goes on along the minus strand of CAYVGA010000067.1, from coordinate 7,300 downwards.
TAAGATATTCTGCTGCGTAAGAATTTCATCCAATACAGGCAAATATGGAAAACGTCCCTGCATCAAACATTTCTTCTGTTCTTTTTTGCCACGTCTAAGTGCTTCTAAATATGTTAACTCGCCCATCACTTACTCCTTTTCACGCAACTATTTTATTACTGTGCAATCTGCACACAGTAATACCTGGATTCTGTATTGAAATTCGCTTCACGAAGCAGAATCCAACACCTGAATCATATTATTACGCAAACATTATAACATATATTGTAGAAAAATAAAAAAATAAAATAATCTTCTTCCATATTTCCCCTTTGTTTGTTATAATGTAGCTTAAGGAAAAAGGTACTATGGAGGAATATAATGGAAGGGATTACGATGAAACAAGCGGATATCATCGGTGAAGTTGCCAATATCTGTATTGGAAATGCGGCTACCGCACTCAGCCTGATGACGAACCGGCCAACAAACATTACGACACCTGTTGTTGAAGTTCTTAGCGCAGAAGAATCTTTCATACAACCTGATCGTATATTAGTAAAGGTTCCATACACCAAAGGATTAGATGGAACCAATCTTATGATTTTAAAGGAAGACGATGCCTTAATCATTGCGAACCTTATGATGGGCGGCAATGGTGACATCACAGGTATGACATTCGACGATATCATCATTTCTGCGGTTTCAGAAGCGATGAATCAAATGTGTGGCCGTATTGCCACATCCATGTCTGAGATTTTACATAAACCTACAGACATCGGTTTTCCACTGATTAATTCCAACTACAAAACAACTTTCACGATTCCGGACGAACTGTGTAATGGTTCAGATATCGTAAAGGTAACGTTCCGTTTAACTGTAGAGGGATTGATTAACAGTACTATTTGGCAGCTATATCCATTAAGTATCGTAAAACAGATTTTAAACCAGGAGGAAATATAAAATGGGACAGAGAATTTTAGTAGTAGATGATGCAGCATTCATGAGAATGATGCTCAAAGATATCCTTACAAAAGGCGGCTACGAAGTAGTTGGTGAAGCAGGCGACGGTGTAGAAGCTCTTGCAAAATACAATGAATTAAAACCGGACCTTGTAACACTCGATATCACAATGCCAAACAAAGATGGTATCGCAGCATTAAAGGATATCAAGGCAGTAGACCCAGGTGCTTTATGTATTATGTGTTCTGCTATGGGACAGCAGTCTATGGTTATCGAAGCGATTCAGTCCGGTGCAAAAGACTTTATCGTAAAACCATTCCAGGCTGACCGTGTACTTGAATCCATTAAAAAAGTATTAGGTTAATCGCCTTGCGATGATAAGATAATATAACCAAACCCCGACCAACAATTCTGTGGTCGGGGTTCTTATTTTTAGTATCAAATTTCTTTCAATTGCTCAATCGCACGCTCTTTCAAAATCGCAGTTCCATGTTCATATATAAATGCCCGCTTTTCCGCACCCACAAAAATATCTGTCGCATATTCATCGGTAAGTCCGGAAAGCCGCTTTACCTCTTCCTCTTTGCAATCGGTCATATCTATCATCAGGAAATATATTCCATCAAATTTATACAACTGATTGAATGGCAGCGGATGCATACGCACCTGTTTCGCATAACGCATCAAAATATCCAAATCTTCAAAGGCAAATAATACAATGATTTTCGGCGGTTCCATGACTACACCATCTTCTTTTTCAGAAGTTTTCTCACCTTCTTTCAATGCCTTTATTTCATCCCATTTCTGTTTTGGAATCGTATTTAAAATACCATTTACTATATCTTTGATGTGATCCATCATCCCTTCCGTACCGGGATGTTCGGAAAAGGTAAGCGATATTGTATGATCCGGCATGATATCTGCACGGACAGACTTTACACCCAAATCAAATTTGGTATCGAGTTCTCGCTCCGCCATATCAAATATACAATTCATAAATTCCTGTGTACGAACACTATTGCTGATAATATCATCAATGGTGTAACCCAATTCTTCGATTTCTTCTTCCGTGATGACACAACGTATAATGTGGTTTCCTTCTCGGCTAAATTCCATCGCTTCCTCTCCTTTCTGTAATCTTGATTTCTTACGTCTGTTACCTTATTCTTCTTTAAGAAACTTTATTTTTCCTCGAATTCTCTGCAGGGAATTATCAATGGATTTTGGTGTTTTCCCCATACTTTCTGCAATCTGCGTATAAGAGTATCCTTCTAAATATAAGTATAACACTTTTTTCTCCATTGTGCTTAAATTTTCCTCTAATCTGGCAAAGAATTCCTGTTTTATCTCTTTTTCGATCAGCATCTGCTCCGGGCTGACGGTCTGGCTGCTGATAACCGCCTCCAAATGCATCCCTTCAGATTCTTCCTGTGCAGAAAAAGAGATATAATTGTTGAGTGGATTATGCTTTTTTCGATTGGATGCTTCTAATGCAGAATAAATCTGACGTGTAATACACAATTCTGCAAACGAGAAAAAACTAGATGGTTTTTCTACATTATAATCTCTTACGGCTTTAAAAAGACCAATCATACCTTCCTGAATCAAGTCTTCCGTCTCTCCACCAATCAAATACATCGCATTTGTTTTTTTCCGCACCAATGGTTTATATTTTTCCATGATATAATCTGCAATTTCTTTATCACCAGCACGGAGTTTTTCTATCAATTCTTCATCTGAAAATTCTGTATAATTCATTCTATCCTCACATGAATCACGTTTATAACTGTTCAGTATCTTTCACAAGCTGAAAACCTGCCACCGACAACTTTTCGGCATGCTTGGCAAATTCCAGTTTTTCCTAATTATTCAGTACCTGAACAATTACGATTTTTCTTACTTGCCAAGTCTCTGACGTACGATTTCGTATGCCAGTACACCAGTTGCTACCGATGCATTCAAAGAATCAATGTCCCCTTTCATCGGAATGGTTGCAATCATATCACAGTTTTCTTTTACCAGCTTGCTGACACCATCTCCTTCATTTCCAATCACAAGGCCAATGGAACCTGTCAGATTCAGGTCATACATTGGTGTACCCTCCATGTCTGCACAAACAAACCACATCCCTTTATCTTTTAAGTCTTTTATGGTCTGTGTAAGATTAGTTACTTTGGCTACCGGTGTATAGTTAATCGCTCCTGCCGAAGTTCTGGCTACTGTTGGTGTTAAGCCTACCGCACGGCGTTTTGGAATGATAATTCCATGTGCACCTGCCTGATTTGCAGTACGAATAATTGCTCCCAGATTATGAGGATCTTCAATTCCATCCAGAATAATGATAAATGGAGCTTCCCCTTTTTCTTCTGCTTTTGCTAAAATATCTTCTACTTCTGCATAACCATATGCTGCTGAAATTGCAATTACACCCTGATGTTTTCCGGTTTCCGAAATCTGGTCTAAACGTTCTTTGTTGACATAATTGATAATGGTGTCACCTTTTTTTGCTTCTCGTGTAATAGACTTGATTGGTCCATCCTGACAGCCATCTAATACAAATAATTTATCAATGGTTTTTCCTGAACGGAACGCTTCAAGTACCGCATTACGTCCTTCGATTTTGTTTTCTTCAAATGCCATAATTCCTCCTATTCAAAACTGCCAAAAGTTTCAATCTCATTTTACAGCAGTTCAGATAATCTCTCTATATCGTAATATCTGCTCGTTCCAGACCAATCTTTGTCAATTCCACAACCCTTGGAAATTCATCTTTTAAATACAAATATCCCATAAGTGCTTCAAAACCCGTGGCTTTTCGATAATCTGCCATAGAAGCATTTTTTGCCATTGTTGGAGATTTTGCATTCCGGCCGCGGCGGTATATATCCGCTTCTTCCTCTGTCAAATCATGTTCCAAAGCTTCGATAATTTTTGCCTGTGTCTCCGCTTTTACAATATGGCTGGTCTGATAATGGAGCTGACTGGCTTTGGTATTTCCTTTTCCTACAATCAGGGAACGGATGACCAAATCAAAAATGCCATCTCCAATATATGCCAATGCCAGTGGTGAATATGTGCGGATATCTACGTTTTCAATACCAAACTGCTCTTTGATATAAGAATCAATTTTCATTTCCATGAATTTCACCTTTTATTTTAAACAAGTTCCCACTTTACGCCTTCTCTTGTGTCTTTGATTGCTACGCCTTTTGCAAGTAATTCTTCACGAATCGCATCTGCTGTCGCAAAGTCTTTTGCTTTCTTTGCTGCTGCACGTTCTTCGATTTTTGCCAATACAAACGCTTCTAACTCTGCGTCTACACCTGCATTTGCCGGTGTTTCCATAAGTTTTTTGCCTTCTTCGTAGAGATTTAAGGAAAGCACTTTGTCAAAATCGTTAATAAGTGCAAGCTTTGTTGCATCATTGGTATCTGCTTTTACAACATCATACAGCACTGTGATTGCCATGGATGTATTCATATCACTGCAAAGTGCGTCTTCGAATTTTGCTTTGTACTGTGCAAATACATTTTCATCCACTTCGCCTTCATTTTTAAATTCCGCAATTTTCTTTGCCAGCTTATTATATGCAGCAACCATATTATCTAATGCTTCATAAGAAAATACCAATGGTTTACGGTAATGTGACTGTAAACAGAACATTCTGTATACCAATGGATTGTATCCTTTGCTTTCAATTAAGGATACTGTGAGGAAATCGCCTTTAGACTTACTCATTTTTCCGGACTGGTCATTTAAGTGGTTGACGTGGAACCAATAGTTACACCATTTGTGCCCGGTAAAGCTTTCCGACTGTGCAATTTCGTTGGTGTGATGTGGAAAAATGTTGTCTACACCACCACAGTGAATGTCCATATATTCGCCCAAATGTTTCATACTGATGCAGGAACATTCAATATGCCATCCCGGATAACCAACACCCCATGGACTATCCCATTTCAATGCCTGGTCTTCGAATTTGGATTTGGTAAACCAAAGTACAAAATCGTTTTTATTTTTCTTATTTTCATCTGCTTCTACATCATCACGAACGCCTTCTAACAACTGTTCTTTTTCTACTGCGGAAGAAAATACATAGTATTCTTCCAATTTACTTGTATCAAAGTAAACATTTCCGCCTGCTTCATATGCATAACCTTTTTCCAAAAGCACTTCAATCATATGAATGAATTCCGGAATACAGTTGGTTGCAGGTTCTACAACATCCGGACGTTTAATATTTAATTTCTGACAATCACTAAAGAACGCATCTGTATAAAACTGTGCGATTTCCATAACTGTTTTATTTTCACGTTTTGCACCTTTTAACATCTTGTCTTCGCCGGTATCCGCATCACTGGATAAATGTCCTACGTCTGTGATATTCATAACACGTTTTACATCATAGCCAACATAACGAAGTGCTTTTTCCAATACGTCTTCCATGATGTAACTGCGAAGATTGCCAATATGTGCAAAGTGGTACACGGTTGGTCCACAAGTATACATTGCAATTTTTCCATCTTCATTTGGGACGATGGTGTCCACATTTCTGGTTAATGAATTATAAAATTTAAATTTGTTCTCCATAAGGGTTCTCCTTTTTCTCTTTTGTGACTATACAGAAAAAATGTTATATCATTCACAAAATTTCTTCATTTCTGTGTATAAACCCTCTTTTTTATTTGTATAGTCACAATTTCTTCAAAAATTTTCACTTTATCTTATCTTTTTTACCGTTTTTTATCATTTTTAGTCATTTTTTGTGACTACACAAATACTTTTTTTGCATAGTCACAATTTCACAAAATTCGTGATTATTTAGTACCCATTCCTGCCGTCACAGCCAGCAATGCTTTCAACTGTTCGATTTCCTGCTCTAACGCATCTACTCTCTTGCCAAGTTCTGCCTCATTCATTTCCAAACAGCCAATTTCATCCTGAATTGGGTCAGGCAGATTGTCATGGTCTAACAATTCCTGCGGCACACTTTGATTGTAACGTCTTACAATGCGTCCCGGAATACCAACAACGGTACAGTTTGGCGGTACTTCTTCGAGCACCACGCTGCCGGCACCAATTTTACAATTATCTCCAATGGTAAAGGAACCAAGCACCTTTGCACCGGCACTTACCATAACATTGTTCCCAAGTGTCGGATGACGTTTTCCCTGTTCCTTACCTGTACCGCCAAGCGTTACTCCCTGATAAAGCGTACAGTTATCACCAATAATCGTAGTTTCACCAATAATTACACCCGAACCGTGGTCAATAAACAGACCTTTTCCAATCTGTGCTCCGGGATGAATCTCGATCCCTGTCTTTCGTACAGCTTTCTGGGACAACCATCTTGCCCAGAAATAATGCCCATTTACATACCATTTATGTGCGGTTCGATACATCATAACTGCTTTAAAACTAGGATACAAAAACACTTCCCAGTTGGAGTGAATCGCAGGGTCTCTTTCGCGTATGATATTAATCTCTTCCTTTACGTTCTGAATAAATCCCATATGCTGGCCTCCATTTATATTTGATTCTTCTCTGCTTATTCTATCGCTCATAAGCAGACTCGGAAGCCTTCGGCTTCCTCGTTCGCGTTGCTCGCCGAATCTGCGCATTAGAAATGACGATTGCAAGCAATCGCATTTCTATGCTTGATTCTTCTCTGCTTATTCGCGAAAAAAACGGACTATTCCGCCTCATAGAGACGGGATAATCCGCGGTTCCACTCTAATTCAAAGTATACACCTATGTGGAGTGTCACCTCCCTCTAGCATACTTTCTCAATGCACGTAACGTGTGCGACTCGTACTCAGCTAAGCGTTTTAAAATCCACTTCACCAAGTCAGCTCCCGGATGCACTTTCGAAATGTAAAATCAAGGCAGCTTTCAGCCGGTGACTACCTCTCTCTTTTATTTTACGTGATTTTCTACTCTTTCCGTTCATAGCCTTTACCATATTAAAATAAAAACTTACAATATAGTTTATGCAGAAAAAGTGATTTTGTCAAGGAGATACATATTTTTTTGCCTCTTCTTCCTGCATAGAAAATTCTTTCATAAGACGCCCTAAAATCTCAATATCAGGAACATGAAACTCTTTCAATGTCTTAACCAAAACAACTAAAAGCTCTTCTCTGCCTTCTTCTCTGCCTTCTTCTCTGCCTTTTGCTCTACTAACATCCATTAAATCTTGAATTGCTTTACACACGTCGTTCTTTCCTCCTTCTACTGTATAATCCTTTACATTTACTAACTCTTTGGAATTCGTATATTTTATTACTACTTCAAATGCATCCTCATCCATTGCTGAATAGTATGCATCATGCTCCACCAAATCCAAAAGTTTATCCATATC
>CAYVGA010000066.1:9626-12531 GCA_964449855.1 uncultured Lachnobacterium sp. | reverse complement strand
CTACGATTCTGTAAAAAGGTGCTTTTTTCTGTCCCATTCTTCTTAATCTGATTTTAACTGCCATTTTTGTTTCCTCCTGTGAAAAACATATATAAAATATTATTTGCGTTTTACTGAGAATTTCATCCAAGAAATTTCTCAAATATATCATAAACTGTATTACTTTTAACAGTTCATCTCTTTAATTCCTAAAAAGGAAATCTTCCATTGAAAGGTCTTCTCTTACCTTTTCTTCCGCCCATCATACCAGGCATCTTTTTCATTAATTTCTGCATCTGTTCAAACTGTTTTACCAGTCTGTTTACTTCTGCGATGTCTACACCGGCACCTTTTGCAATACGATGCTTGCGGCTTGGATTCATCAGTTTTGGATTCTGACGTTCTGCAACTGTCATGGACTGGATAATCGCTTCTGTACGAGCAAGCTGTTTTTCTGCTGCGTCGGTATCAATATCCGGCATATTACCAAGACCCATGCCTGGCATCATACTCATCATTGCTGACATACCGCCCATCTTCTTCATCTGCTGCATGGATTCTAAATACATCTCAAAGTCAAACTGATTTTTACGCATCTTCTGCTCAATTTTCTTTGCAGATTCTTCATCAATGCTTTCCTGTGCTTTTTCGATCATGGTAAGCACATCGCCCATACCAAGAATACGGGAAGCCATACGGTCCGGATAGAACTGTTCCAAATCTACCAGCTTTTCTCCCATACCTGCGTACAGAATCGGCTTTCCGGTTACAGCTCGAATGGAAAGTGCTGCACCGCCTCGTGTATCACCATCCAGCTTTGTAAGCACTACGCCATCTACGCCGACTTTCTCATCAAACGTCTGTGCTACATTAACGGCATCCTGACCTGTCATGGCATCTACTACCAAAATGGTCTGTGTCGCACCTGTCGCTTCTTTTATATCAATCAATTCTGCCATCATGCCTTCATCAATATGAAGACGACCTGCAGTATCGATAAATAACACATTAAAATTATTTTTTACTGCATATTCTACTGCGGCTTTGGCGATATTCACCGGCTTTTCTGAAGTGCCCATTTCGAAAACTTCTACACCCATCTTCTCGCCGTTTACTTTTAACTGCTCCACCGCTGCCGGACGATAAACGTCACAGGCTGCAAGCAGACTTCTTTTGCCTTTGCTCTTAAACTTGCCGGCAAGTTTTGCGGTAGTGGTAGTTTTACCAGCACCCTGTAAACCAACCATCATGATGATTGTAAGTGATTTTCCCGGCTGGAACTGGATTTCTGTGGTTTCAGAACCCATCAGTCTTACCATTTCTTCATTTACAATCTTGATTACCATCTGCCCTGGATTCAAGCCGTTCATTACGTCCTGACCAATCGCGCGTTCCTGTACATCCTTGATAAACTGTTTTACGACTTTAAAGTTTACGTCTGCCTCTAAAAGAGCCAGCTTTACTTCTTTCATCGCAACCTTTACATCGTCTTCGGTCAGACGACCTTTGCCACGCAGGTTTTTGAATACGTTCTGCAGTTTTTCTGTTAAACTGTCAAATGCCATTTTACAACTCCTCTAAAATGTTGTTAGAGATTCTTTCTATATCCGTTAAAATATCTTCATCCGGAGATTCTTTACACTGTTTTGCCAGTTTATGAATTTGTCCGACATCTTCTTTTATGTGTAAGAACTTTTCAACCAAATGAAGCTTATTCTCATAATCCTGTAATTTTTTCGTACAACGTTTCACCAAATCATGAACTCCCTGGCGGCTGATGCCTTCTTCTAAAGCAATCTCGCCAAGAGACAAATCATTCAATACAAAATCCTCATAAATCTGTCTCTGGTGTTCATTTAAAAGTTCACCATAAAAATCATATAAATACGCAAGTTCAATTTTTGTTTCCATAGTAATTTCCTAATCAAACCTTTTAATAAGAGTACGCCTGCATACTCTTTGCGCACGATCGATGTTGCATAGCAACAATTCACTACTTCGCGAGCTGCACATAAAATCAACTATTCATAATCGACCTTGGATAGAATACCATAAAGCAATAAGGGTGTCAAGCATTTTTACTCGACACCCTTTTGTTTTTATTCTTATACATTCCTCTTATTGCTTTTCACATTCAATACGAAGAGAAAAATTCTCGCCTCTAAAAACAAGAACTAAATCCTTACCTTCAAACGTATATTCTACAGCTTCATACTGATCTTCTTCATAACGAATATGGATTTCTTCTTCATTAAATGTATATGGCCCATCTACTTCATTAAAACCAGTCAGAGCTGCATTAGTAACATTGAGCATGTTTTCTTTCATCGGCTCAATCACTTCTCTTACCTCTGGCAGATTCATTCGATTCTCAATATACTCTTCTTCTGTCATTCCGGATTCTGCCACTGCTTCTTCCAAAGTAACACCGGCAGCATCCAAAAATGCCATCAGACTGCCTTCTTCTACACCTAACATTCCATTTGCAAAATTCGTATTAAAATTCTCTACAGAGTTCGAATCCACTTCCATAGACATCATGCCGTCTTTGAATGTGACATCAATTTCGAACACCAAATCTTCAAAATCTACATACTCCACCAAATCCGGATAATGTGCTTTGATACCATCTTCGAACTGTTTGGTTACATCCAATTTTCCACGCCATGTTCCTTCAAATGGATTTCCGGAACCACATGCACCAAGTACAAACATACAAAGCAATAACACTGCAAATAATAAACTTCTTTTTTTCATTTCTTTTCCTCCACTTTTTAAAATGAAAAACATTATAACTATACATATTTTAACATAATTCGCTATACTTTGACAATCGAATGTTACTGAATCATGTTCTTACGCAACAAAATAGCAAGTGTTTTGTTGCTGAGTGAACAGTAACCATTAAATTACATTAAATTACATT
>CAYVGA010000066.1:0-9526 GCA_964449855.1 uncultured Lachnobacterium sp. | reverse complement strand
CATTAAATTACATTAAATTACATTGTTTTATAAAGATGTTCGTACAACTTTAGGCTGATAACCAACTCTTTCGAGCTCTCTTAAAATCTGATGTTTATGTTCTGTACCAAAACTTTCCATTGTAATACGAAGTTCTACTGCTGCATTACGGTTTGTGGATACAAACTGATTGTGATCAAGCTTGATAACGTTACCCTGTGCTTTTGCAATCACATCTGCTACAAGTGACAACTGACCCGGTCTGTCCGGCAAAAGTACAGATACCGTAAAAATACGGTCACGGAAAATCAGACCCTGCTGTACAACAGATGACATGGTAATAATATCCATATTTCCACCACTCAAGATAGAAACCACACGTTTGCCCTGTACATCCAAGTGTTTCAACGCTGCTACCGTCAAAAGACCGGAATTTTCTACTACCATCTTGTGGTTTTCCACCATATCAAGGAATGTTCCAATCAATTCATCATCTTCTACCGTAATAATATCATCCAGATTTTCCTGAATATATGGGAAAATCAATGTTCCGGGTGTTTTTACTGCAGTACCGTCTGCAATGGTATTTACGGATGGCAATGTGTTTACTTTTCCTGCCGCCAAGGAACTCTGCATACAGTTTGCACCTGCCGGTTCTACACCAATTACTTTAATCTTAGGATTCAAAAGCTTTGCAAGTGTCGCTACGCCGGCTGCAAGTCCACCGCCACCGATTGGAACAAGGATGTATTCCACCAATGGAAGTTCTTTGAAAATTTCCATTGCGATACTGCCCTGTCCGGTTGCTACTGCCAAATCATCAAATGGATGGATAAATGTATATCCTTCCTGTTCTGCCAATTCCAAAGCATGTGCACAGGCTTCGTCATATACATCTCCATGCAGAATTACTTCTGCACCATAACTCTTGGTACGATTGATTTTAATCAATGGAGTGCCCTTTGGCATTACGATAACAGCCTTGCAGCCATAACGTTTTGCTGCATAAGCCACACCCTGTGCATGATTACCGGCCGAAGCAGTGATTAAACCTTTGCTTCTTTCTTCATCTGTGAGTGTACTGATTTTATAATATGCACCACGCACCTTGTACGCACCTGTAAGCTGCATATTCTCCGGTTTTAAATACACTTTGTTTTTGGTCATTTCACTTAAATACTCACTGTAAATCAGCTTTGTTTCCAGTGTGACCTCTTTTACTTTTTCACTTGCTTCTTCAAATTTATTCAATGTTAACATCTTATGCACTCCTTATTTTTGCTCAGTTGTAAATAAAGCATTTACGAATTCGTCAGAATCAAATTTCTGTAAATCGTCGATACTTTCACCTACACCGATATATTTTACCGGTACACCAAGCTCTGCTTGAATCGCTACCGCGATACCGCCCTTGGCTGTACCGTCCATTTTTGTAAGGACAATACCGGAAATGCCAGCCACTTCAGAAAATTCTTTCGCCTGAACCAATGCATTCTGTCCTGTGGTCGCATCCAGTACAATCAGTGTCTCACGATATGCATCCGGATATTCACGTTCTAAAATACGATTGATTTTGCCAAGCTCATTCATAAGATTCTTTTTATTATGAAGCCTGCCAGCCGTATCTACAATTAATACATCTGCATTTCTTGCTTTTGCTGCTGCAGTCGCATCAAATACCACCGCACCCGGATCGGAACCTTCCGGTCCGCCAACCAAATCCACGCCGGAACGCTTTGCCCATTCTGCAAGCTGTTCCCCTGCTGCAGCACGGAATGTATCTGCACCTGCAATCACAACCTTTTTCCCTGCTGCTTTAAATTTGCCGGCCAACTTTCCAACGGTTGTCGTTTTTCCTACACCATTCACACCAATCACAAGTAACACGGATTTTTCAGTTTCAAAACGATATGCTGTTTCTTCTACTTTCATCTGATCCTTGATACTTTCAATCAAAAATTCCTTGCAGTCAGCCGGTTCTTTGATATGGTTTTCTTTTACTTTTCTACGAAGGTCTTCTAGGATTTTCTCGGTCGCATGAATACCCAGATCGCCCATAACCAGAATTTCTTCTAATTCTTCATAAAACTCTTCATTGATATGGGAAAAACCATGAAAAATGGCATCAATTCCCGATACAATATTATTTCTTGTTTTAGTAAGTCCTTCTACCAAGCGGCTAAAAAAACCTTTTTTCTTTTCTTCGCCCATAAATTCACCTCTATTTTAATTCTTATTCACTCAATGTATTTTCAATTAAATTCACGGATACCAATGCCGATACACCCTTTTCCTGCATGGTAATACCATACAGGCGGTCGGCTGCTGTCATGGTTCCTCTACGGTGAGTAATAACAATAAACTGTGTGCCCTCTGTCAGTTTACTTAAATACTGCGCAAAACGGCTTACATTCGAATCGTCCAAAGCAGCTTCAATTTCATCCAGCAGACAGAATGGCGATGGTTTCAATGCCTGAATCGCAAATAACAATGCAATCGCTGTCAATGCTTTTTCCCCACCGGATAACTGCATCATATTCTGCAGCTTTTTGCCTGGCGGCTGTGCAATAATGCGGATACCGCACTCTAAAATATCTTCTTCCTCGACAAGTTCTAAAGTTCCATGTCCGCCGCCGAATAACTGTTTAAAGGAACGGTCAAACTCTCTTTGAATCTCTGCAAATTTTTCCAAAAATTGTTTACGCATTCCGGTATCCAGTTCTTCGATAATGCCTATCAAGGTCTGCTCCGCTTCTATCAAATCACTATGCTGCGTCTTCAAGAATTGATATCGTTCCGATATTTCTTTATATTCCTCAATCGCATTGACATTGACATCACCCAGTTTTCGGATTTCATCTTTAATGCCCGCAATCCGTTTTTTCAATTCTCCAAGATTATCGTACTCTTCCTTTCGGAACTCCAAAGCTGCATGCGGTGTGATTTCATACTCATTCCACATATAATTTATCTGAAACTCACTGGCTTCTTCTAATTTTTCCAACTGGGTATTCAAACGCATAATTTCTTTATCCAAATTGTTTTTGCGCTGTGAAATATCCTCCTGCTTTTGGAAAAAGCCACGGTATTCTTCGGACATCTGTTCCTTTTTCGCAATAGATTCTACCAAGCGTTCTTGCAAATCATTCATAGATTCTGCAGATGCCGCAATCATCAGACGGATTTCTTCGATGTCCTGCAGCTTCTTTTCAATATCGTCCTTGGCATGTGAAGCATTCTCAATAAGCTGTACCTTTTCTCCATCCAAACGTTCCATTTCATTTTGGATACGCTGTAAGTTCTCCAAGATAAACTGTACATTCTGTACAATTGCATTTTCCTCGAGCATAATATCTGCAACCACCTGTTTGGCAGCTTCTTCCAATTTCGCCTGTTCTTCCAAAACAAACTGAAACCGTCTGTTTTCTTCTTCAATTTCATCCTTACGGCGTTTTGCCGACTCGTCTGCTTCCAGAATTTTTTGTTTTTGCTCATGAATTTCCGAAACTTGAATATCCATCTGATTATTTTCTTTTACCAGACTCGAAAATGCATTGTCACTATCTGTTTTCTGCTGACGGGCACGTTCGACATTCATCTGTGCTGCCGTATGTGCCACCACCTGTTCCTGAATCATGGCTTTTACTGTTACCAATTCTTCTTCATTTAATGCAAGCGCTGTTGCAATATCTTCTTTGCGTCGGTGCATATCTTTCAATGCTTTTTGCAATTTTGCAACACTTGCTTCTAATTCTTCGATTTCACGATTACGTGCTAAAAGATTGGACGAATTCTTGAATGCACCGCCGGCCATAGAACCGCCCGGACTCAAATATTCGCCTTCTAAGGTAACCATATGTAAGGAATAATGGTGTTTTTTTGCAATAGCAATTGCATGATCAATGGTGTCTACCACCAAGACACGTCCCAAAAGATAAGCAGCTACTTCGTGGTATCTTTCTTCACACTGCACCAATTCATTTGCCAGACCGAGCACACCTTCTTCTTGCATGGCTGCCTCGTTCTTTGGATTACCTTTGGCACTCACACTGGTAAGCGGCAAAAATGTGGCACGTCCGAAACGATTGACCTTTAAGAATTCAATCATCTCTTTTGCGGTATGCTCATCTTCCGTTACAATATTTTGGATATTGCCGCCAAGTGCAGTTTCAATCGCAACTTCGTATGCTTTTTCTACCTGAATCAAATCCGATACAACACCCAAAAGACCAGGCTGCTGGCTTTTTTGCTCCATCACCTTACGGATACTGTTCCCATATCCATCATAACGCTCCGCAATATTGCGCAGAGACTCCAGACGAGACTGCTGTTTATGGAATCGAATCTGGGTTTCTTCGATTTTTTGGGTATTTTCACGATCTTTTTTCTTCCAGCTTACGATTTTTTCCAAAAGATCGGCTTCCTGCGTCCGCAAAGAAATCAACTGCTCATTCGCCAGTGTGTATTCCAATTCATAAGTTTCCAAAACCGCCTGCAAATCTTCTTCTTCAGTCTTGCGTGCTAACAAACGCTTATTTAATTCCGCTTTACGAATCTGAATCTGCTCTAACATAGTATCGCATCTTTGCTGTTCGCCTCGAATCGTCGCATTATCATTCAACAAACGAATCAATTCATTCTGTCCCTGCTCAATGCCAGCATTTGCTTCTGTAATCTTTGCCTGAATGAGATCCAATTTACTTTGTGCCGCAGTTCTTCTTTCTTCGATTGCTGCAAACTGTTCATCAAGGATTGCTTTCTTTTCATCATAGGACCGTCTGGATTCCAAACGCTCCTGCCGGTCCTTTTCAATCGCAAACATACGGCTTTGCAAATGCTCGTCCGTCATCTCTGCTGTACGAATCTGTTCATTCAAGACCTGAATCTGACTTTCTAACTTCTCTTTGGTCACAGAAGTCTGACTCATGTTTTCACGAATGGAATTCATCTGCTCGTCCATATCTTTCATGGATATCTGCAGCAATTCATATTCTTTTTTGATTTTCTCGTAAGCCGCAGTCGTTTCTTCCATATCCCCATTGGCAATACGATGTTTTTCTTTTAACTCTTTTTTTTCACGCTCCATACGTTCCATTTCTAAAAGAAACATATTCACGTCATATTCTTTTAATTCGCTCTTTTTGTTTAAGTAAATCTTTGCTTTTTCCGATTGTCTTTCTAAAGGACCTACCTGTCGTTCCAATTCCGATAAAATATCGTTTACACGGATTAAATTCTCACGTTCGTTTTCTAATTTTTTCTGAGCAGTGGCTTTTCGCTTTTTGTATTTTACAATACCGGCCGCTTCATCAAACAGCTCTCTTTTTTCTTCCGGTTTTCCACTTAAAATACGGTCAATCTGTCCCTGACCAATGATGGAATATCCCTCTTTACCAATACCGGTGTCATAAAAAAGCTCTGACACATCTTTCAAACGGCATACATTTCCGTTAATCAGATACTCACTTTCGCCGGAACGGTACAAACGTCTGGCAACCGTCACCTCTTCAAACTCAATAGCAAGCTGGTGATCCGAATTGTCCAGCGTGATTGCAACATAGGCATAACTTAACGGCTTACGGTTCTCGGTTCCTGCAAAAATAACATCCTGCATGGAAGCACCTCTAAGCTGCTTCGTACTCTGTTCACCTAATACCCAGCGAACTGCATCTGCAACATTACTTTTCCCACTTCCGTTTGGCCCTACAACACCCGTAATACCATTATGAAAATCAAATACGGTTTTATTAGCAAAGGATTTGAATCCATGTATCTCTAAACTTTTTAAATACATTCTTTACGCTCCTACTGATGGTTTTAATGGGAGTTCACACGCGAACCTGCACATCCTCAGTGGAGTGTTCTTGTGCGTTCCAGCATAAGAAGTGCTTTATATGCAGCTTCCTGTTCCGCAGCCTTTTTCGTATGTCCTGTACCCGTACTGATTTCTTTTCTGCCAATCAGAACACCAACCGTAAATGTCTTGTCGTGGTCAGGTCCCTGTTCGTCTAATAATACATAGGTCAATTGTTCATGTTCTCCCTGCACAACTTCCTGCAGGATAGTCTTGCTATCATAAAAGAGATGTTTGTGCTCAATATCTGTCAAAATGTATTTGTGCACAAATTCTTTTGCATTAGCAAAACCACCATCCAAATAAATGGCTCCAATCACAGCTTCTAAAGCATCTGATAATACAGACTTTCTATGTCTGCCACCAGTCTGATCCTCCCCTTTTCCAAGGAACAAATAATCTCCCAAATGCATTTCTTCCGTACACATAGCCAGTGTAGGCTCACATACGATACTCGCACGCATTTTTGTCAATTGCCCCTCGGTAAGTTTTGGATAATGCGAAAACAAAAACTCACTGGAGGTAAGTTCGAGTACTGCATCACCTAGAAACTCTAAACGCTCATTATCAGAAAGCTTTTTTAAATGTTTTTCATTTGCATAGGAACTATGAGTCAATGCCTGTCTCAAAAGCTGTTCATTTTTAAACTCATAACCTATTGTCTTTTGAAACTCTTTCAAATCCAACATTTTCATTCTCCTTAAATACTTTTGCTTTATACGCAAATAAGACTGCCGCATAAATGCGACAGTCTATTTCTTTAGAAATTAGTTTGCTGTAGCTTTTTTAATCTGTTCTACAGCATCTCCAACTGTAACAATAGTTTCTGCATCTTCATTTGCAATTTCGATTTCAAATTCTTCTTCTACTGCCATGATAATCTCAAAAACATCCAAAGAATCTGCTCCAAGATCATCAACAAATGTTGTATCCATTGTGATATCATCTTCGTCTACATTTAATGATTCAGCAATAATTTTTTTGATTTTTTCGAATTCCATAGTTTTTCTCCTTTTCTACTCTTCTTCGGCTGATGTTTCAACTTTAATAAATTCTTTGATTTTTCCGTTGATATCCTGCTGTTTGAACGTTACACACTGATAAATTGATGTGGTGATTTCCATTGCCTTGGAATTCCCATGTGCTTTTACCACCAAACCATTCAAACCAAGAAGTGGTGCTCCACCGTACTTCGATGCATCAAAATCTTTTAATGTTTCTTTCAATGCTGGAAGGGCTAAAAGTGCACCAATCTTGCTCTTTAATGTGCTCATAAGCCCTGTTTTAACGATTCCAATCAATGTAGAAGCCAGACCTTCATACAATTTCAGGATAACATTACCAACGAAAGCTTCACATACGATTACATCTGCACCACCATGTGGAATTTCTCTTGCTTCGATACAACCGATGAAGTTAATGCCCTTACATTCGTGAAGCATTGGAATGGTTTCTTTTACAAGAGCATTTCCTTTTTCTTCCTCAGCACCAATGTTTACGATAGCTACCCTAGGATTCTTAATCCCTACAACGTTTTCCATATAGATAGAACCCATCTGAGCAAACTGTACCAGATTCTCCGCTTTTGCATCTACATTTGCCCCACAGTCAATAATGAGCGACATACCTGTCTCTGTAGGAATAATCGGTGCAAGCGGTGGAC
This sequence comes from uncultured Lachnobacterium sp., assembly GCA_964449855.1. Lineage (GTDB taxonomy): Bacteria > Bacillota > Clostridia > Lachnospirales > Lachnospiraceae > Roseburia. The sequence goes on along the minus strand of CAYVGA010000066.1, from coordinate 2,030 downwards.
GTTTAATTCCCTTAATACGTCCTACGATTGTCTGTCCGCCTACCAGAATTGCGCCGGAACTACCTGCTGATACAAATGCATCTGCCTGTCCTTCCTTGACCATCTTCATGGCAACCACCATAGACGACTGTTTCTTTTTACGAATCGCCACTACCGGTGCTTCTGCCATCTCGATAACTTCCGGGGCATGAACAACCTCAATCTGATCTGCCGGGTAAGAATATTTTGCCAATTCTTCTTTTACAACATCTTCCTGTCCTACTAAAAACACCTTGATATCTTTACGAGAAGAAACAGCATCTACTGCGCCTTTTACAATTTCTACCGGGGCATTATCACCGCCCATGGCATCTAAGGCTACTTTTGTAATTTCCTGCATACCAAATCCTCCTTGTGCATCTAACTCAAAATATACTATAAGTCTATATAGAAATCAATTATTTTTTCTTGTCTTTTGCAGAAATTATATTTCTGTAATCATTCATACTCACAAATTTCTGATAATACAAACATTCTGTATCTATATTCACTTCCAGCTCTTCCCCATTCATCTCATACACCAGTGCCTCCAGCTTCCGCGCCGCCTCAGCCGAAAAACCATGCACATTATAATAAGCCAGCGTAATATGCGGTGTCAGCGGGTAATTCAAGTGTTTCACTTCATTAAATTTCTCATACAGTGTCATCAGTTTCACATAATCTTCTTCTGTAGCAGGATACAATCCCATCACCAGACTCGTTCCTACCATATTGAAGATATATTTGCTTTTCATTCGAATCGTCTGTGGCTGTATCCCTTTTATAATTTCTACTACTTTCAATTCATTCTCAAATACTTCTGCTGCAACATCCTGCAAAACAGATGAATTACTCAAATCATGCAATGTCATGTGAAATGTATTGGCAACCAGCTTCTCGCAGAAACATTCGGGAACATTGGCATATAGTTTTTCAACAATCTTTGCTATTTTTTCTTTTGTATCACAATCCAAATCAAATACCATCGTATCGCCATAAAACGGCTGGAATCTGTTCTCCCGGTTTACCTTCTGTGCAATGGAAGGGTTTCCATGAAAATAATCATTTCCATAAAATACTTCTCTTTTTTCAAATGAATTGATACGTTCTAAAAATTCGTTGTAGTTTTCCATAAATCAAATTCTCCTCCGAATACATTTATTTTAAAAATAGCACAAAAACAAAAAAAATCAAGAGTCTGAAGCGTTTCAAACCCTTGATTTCATAATGTTTCTCTAATTAGTCCTGTGCAATAATTTCTTTCTTATTGTAGCTTCCACAGTTCTTGCAAACTCTATGAGGCATCATTAATTCACCACATTTGCTGCATTTAACTAAAGTTGGAGCAGACATTTTCCAATTAGCTCTTCTTTTATCTCTTCTTCCTTTAGAAGATTTATTCTTTGGACAAATTGACATTTGTTTACACCTCCTTAAATTTACTAAATATATCTTGGATTGCTGCCATTCTTGGATCAAGTTCTGTTCTCTGGCATCCGCAGTCGCCCTTATTCAAGTTCATACCGCAGACTTTGCAAATTCCTTCGCAGTCCTCTTTGCACAGAACTTTCATAGGCCAGTTTACCAAGATTTCGGCGTAGACAAGCTTATCTACATCCAGCTCTAATCCAATCAGGTAGTCAGTTTCTTCCATTTCATCATCAACCAAAACGCCATCTTCAATCGAAAGCTTTTTATCGATGTCGAAACAGATTTGTGTTGGAACCTCTTCCAAGCATCTGCCACAAGGAATGCTTAAAGTCACATCTACCGAACCGCGAATAAAAATGGTTTTATTCTCCTGATTCGTAATGGTCAGCACTGCCGGCGACTTCTGCAAAATAGGAAAATCTCCTAATCTCGATTCAAAAGAAGACAATTCAATGGAAACCTCTTTCAAAACTTCTTTATTTATTGATTTTACTACATTTGAAATATCGATAATCATGATACTCTCCTATTCACACCTTGACAATTATACATACCATATATTGGTTTGTCAATGACTTTTT
>CAYVGA010000065.1:0-12609 GCA_964449855.1 uncultured Lachnobacterium sp. | reverse complement strand
TGTTTAGTCTACGCCATCGGTTATTTTAATACAAGTCAACCCATGAACAGTAACTATATAAAAATCTTTTTGTAAAAAAATATAAAAAAAGCTTGCATTTTTTGAACTTATACATTATAATAGTTTTTGTCGTTAAGAAACATAGGTATGCACCCTTAGCTCAGTTGGTAGAGCACCTGACTCTTAATCAGGGTGTCCAGGGTTCGAGCCCCTGAGGGTGCATTGAAGGTCTTAAGCCTAGCGAGTATGCAGGTTTAGGGCTTTTTTTATTGAAATGTACAGCAGGTGAAATATGGAAATTGCAATTATTATCTGTGTAATAACAATTGTGATATATATTGTTATAAAATTTATTAAAAGACCAAAGTATCCCTATGAAAAGAGGATGCTGCTTACAAAAACAGAATATGCTTTTTATAAAATTCTAAAAGCAGAATGTGACAAGCGTGATTATTTGATTTGTCCAAAAGTGCGCATGGAGGATTTTTTGTACGTAACTTGTGAAAATGAAAAGGCAAAGTATCGTGGTTATGTCAAGTCCAGACATATTGATTTTATTATATGTGACAGCGAATTATATATGCTGTGTGGAATCGAGCTGGATGATGCATCACATAACAGTAAGGAAGCACAGAAGATAGATCGTTTTAAAGATGATGTATTTGAAACAATTGGAGTTCCATTATATCGAATTAAAGTTTCAGATGGAAATTATAGAGAACAATTAAATAAAGTGTTTAAGAATCTAAAAAAAAGCATTTGGTAAAAGCAGAAAGGACAAACTAGGATGAAATTTGTTCTTCCTGCTTTTTTCGATAGAAGTGGTTAGGTTTATCTGGATGCAATCAATTTACAAATTGGATTTCCTTTACTGGAGAATTTTTCTTCATATTCAGTCATAACATTTCCGAAGTTAAGCATAGGGTCTTCATGTAAATCGTAAGTATGTACATCAATGTGCCATACATCGGAGTTGTTAATTTCTTCTAATGAAAAGTTAAATAAATCCACATTATCGGTTTTAAATTCGATGCGTCCGTTTGTAGCGAGAATCTGGTCGTAACGAGCTAAAAATTCTGAGGAGGTCAGACGGCGTCTTGCATGTCTATCCTTTGGCCATGGATCAGAAAAGTTCAAGTAGATGCGGTTAACTTCACCTTGTTCGAAGATTTCAGGTAGAGTTGCTGCATCAATGCAAAGGAAGCGAACGTTAGGTAATGGATTTTCTTCCATTTTTTGTACGGCACGAAGCAGGACGCTAGTGTAGCGTTCGATACCAATATAGTTAATGTTTGGATTTAATCTGGCAAGATCCATGATAAAGCGGCCTTTGCCCATACCGATTTCCATGTGGATCGGGTTTTCATTTTCAAAAAGTGCGGCCCAGTTTCCTTTGTGGGCGGCAGGTTCCTGTATACAGAAAGGACTGTTCGAAACAATTTCGTCAGCTCCAGGAATATTACGAAGTCTCATATTCTTTCTCCTTGTCATTTTAATTCACACATATTATACTTAAAAGCAAAAGAAAAATCTACAGGAGTAAGCCGATGAATATAAGAAAATTAAAATGGAAACAAACCTTGTGTATTGTATTGACCGGGATATTATGTATGGTAAGTCCATTGACAGTAAAAGCAGAGATATATTGGCCGGATGCACCGGAAATTAACACCCCTTGTGCAATTGTAATGGAAGTGAATTCCGGGGCTGTATTATATGAGAAGAATGCAGATGAAGTAAATTATCCTGCCAGTATTACAAAAATTATGACGACTATGCTGGCATTGGAACAATGTGAAATGGATGAAATCGTAACATTTTCAGATGATGCAATTAATAAGAATGAGGGTAGCGGGATTGCCAGAGACTACGATGAACAGATGACAATGGAGCAGTGTCTCTATGCGATTATGCTGGAATCGGCCAATGAGTGTTCTTATGCGGTGGCAGAGCATGTGGGACAGAAGTTAGGCGGTGATTACCAGACATTTATTGATTTAATGAATGAGAGGGCAAAAGAGCTTGGATGTACGAATACACACTTTAATAACAGTAACGGTCTTCCAGATCCGGATCATTGGTTAAGTACCCGTGATATGGCACTGATTGCGGCAGAAGCCTATCAAAATGAGATGTTTCGTGAAATTGTAGGATGCAGAAGTTATCGTATTCCACCTACTAATAAACACGCAGAGATTACACCTTTGAATAATCATCATGCGATGATTAGTAACTATAAGACAGTGAAATATCTATATGAATACTGTACCGGCGGTAAGACAGGGTTTACACAGGCGGCAGGTTCTACACTGGTAACGTTTGCCGAAAAAGATGGTATGGCGTTGGTGTGCGTAGTGATGCGGACGAATAGTACCGATCAGTATTTAGATACCACGAGTTTGTTTGAATACTGTTTTCAAAATTTTCAAGCATATTCTTTAGCGGAGTATGTAGAAGAGGGTGAAAAAAACGGAACGAAAGGTATTATGAATAACCAGGAGTCTTATGTGGAACTGAATAAAGATGCTTATGTGGTACTTCCAATAACCGCAGATGTTGCGGATATGAAAATGGAATTAAAAAGCACAGATTTGCCGGATGATACGGTTGCACAGCTACGTTATACCTATGGCGGACATATGGTTGGGAATGTAGAGGTTGTTCCGTCAAAGGCAGTTGTAGAGAATAATTATTTTGATTTGGAGAAGAATCATCCGGAAAAAAATATTGTAGAAGTGAAAGCATCTACCATTGCTTTATTAGCAGCATTGTTTATTCTTTTGATTGTGGCTATTTTTATTGCAAAGAGTGTATATGATAATTATTATGTAATTCTTCACAATATGGATATTCGAAAACAGCGTCGTTCCAGATTCAAACCGGTTCGTAAAAAGAAAAAACGTTGGAATAAAAGAGATCGTATGTTTAAATAGGAAGCAAGATTTGATTGTCAATTTTTCATGACTATATTATACTAAGAGGATAGGATTGCATGGGAAAAATATTTTGTGTTATGGGAAAGAGTGCGACAGGAAAGGATACGATTTATCAAAAGCTGTTGCATGAAAATGCTTTGTGTTTAAAGCGAATTATTCCATATACAACCAGACCTATTCGTGAAGGAGAAGAGGCTGGCCGCGAATATCATTTTTGTACGGAAGCGGATGTGCAGAGATTGGAAGCGGAAGGACGTATTGTAGAGCTTCGTGCTTATGATACGGTATATGGAGTTTGGAAATATTTTACGGTAGATGATGGCAATATTCAGGTGGAGAAAGAAAATTATCTATTGATTGGGACGTTAGAAGCATATATAAAAATCAGGGATTATTTTGGAAAAGAAAACGTAATACCTATTTATATAGAAGTAGAAGATGGGGAACGGCTTCTTCGGGCAATTTCCAGAGAGAAACAACAGGATGTTCCAAAATACGAAGAAATGTGCCGCAGATTTTTAGCGGATGCACAGGATTTTTCGGAACAAAATTTGAAAAAGGCAGAAATTGAAAAGCGTTTTGTCAATCTGACATTACACAAAACAATTGATGAGATAGAAACATATATTCAATCACAAATAAATTAGAAAAGCAGGTGGCCTTGTATGGATATGAATATGAAGATTAATGAAGTGAATCAGATTAACCAGACCAGTGAGACTGCAAAAGTAGTAAAAGGAGATGGTTCTTTTAAATTTACACTTTCAAGTGCCATTACGGATGCACAGTTACAGGCAAGAGTAGATGCCCTTATGACAGATATTACCGTACAGGGAGAACGCATCGCCAGACATATGGATATTCGTGATTTAAAAAGATATCGCGGATTAATCAAGGAGTTTTTAAATGAAGTAGTATATCGTTCTCATAAATTTTCCAGAGAGAATTTTTTGGATCGAAGGGGACGACACAGAGTATATGGTATCATTCGAAAGATCGATGAAACATTGGATGCTTTGGCAGAGGAATTGATGCTGGACGAGCAGGATCATCTGGCGATTCTCAGTAAAATTGGAGAAATTGAAGGGTTGATATTGGATATTTTTACGTAATTCAATATGTAACTAAAAGGAGAGAATGTGGCAGGATTTCAGGATATCGTAGGACATAATAAAATAATTGAACATTTGAAGAATGCGATACGTATGGATAAGGTATCTCATGCTTACATTATAAATGGTGAGGATAATTCCGGAAAAATGATGCTGGCAGAAGCATTTGCTATGGCACTGCAGTGTGAGACCGGCGGCAGTGAGCCATGTGGCAAGTGTCGTTCCTGCCGTCAGGCAAAGGAGCATAACCAACCGGATATTATTTTTATTGGTAGAGATGAAATGATGGAGAATAAAAAGACGAAGTCTATCTCTGTAGATGAAATTCGTACCATGTTGAACAATGATATTGTGATAAAACCATATAGCAGTAAATACAAAATCTATATTGTAGATCATGCGGAAAAGATGAATGTGCAGGCACAAAATGCACTGTTAAAAACGATAGAAGAACCACCTGCGTATGGAGTCATTCTTCTTTTGACTTCCAATGCGGATGCATTTTTACCAACGATACGTTCCCGTTGTATTCTTTTGAATATCAAAACAGTGGAAGAGGAATTAATAAAAAAACATCTTATGAAAACCTATCATATACCGGATTATAAGGCGGAAATTTGTGCAGCTTTTTCACAGGGAAATGTGGGAAAAGCCATTCAGCTTGCTTCTTCGGATTCTTTTAATGAAATGAAAAAAGATGTTATTTCGCTGGTCAAAAAAATGGAAGATATTGAAATTTATGAATTAGCACATACAATGAAAAACATAAATACTTACAAGCAGCATATTAGTGAGTATTTGGATTTGATGACTTTATGGTATCGTGATGTTTTGTATGTAAAAGCTACAGATGATGTAAATAATCTCATCTTTCGAGATGAAGTTTATGATATAAAAAAGCAGGCAGCAAAAAAATCGTATGATGGAATAGAGCAAATCTTACAGGCATTGGAACTGACAAGAACACGTTTGAAAGCAAATGTGAATTTTGATTTCGTAATAGAAATGTTGCTGCTGACAATAAAGGAGAACTAAATATGACAAAAGTAGTAGGAATCCGTTTCCAGAAAGCAGGGAAAATTTATTATTTTGATCCTTGTGATTTTGAACTGGAAACAGGGATGCATGCCATTGTGGAAACTGCACGTGGCGTAGAAATGGGGACGGTATTACTTCCACCAAGAGAAGTAGAGGATGAAAAAGTCATTCAGCCTTTGAAGCCTGTCCTTCGTATTGCAACAGATGAAGACGAAAGAATTGTTGAAATAAACAAAGAGAAAGAAAAAGAAGCATTTCTTATTTGTAAAGAAAAAATCCAGAAACATGGCTTGGAAATGAAACTGGTAAATGCAGAATATACATTTGATAATAATAAATTATTGTTTTATTTTACAGCGGATGGACGTATTGATTTCCGTGAATTAGTAAAAGATTTGGCTGCGGTATTCCGTACCAGAATTGAACTTCGTCAGATTGGTGTTCGTGACGAAACCAAGATCCTTGGCGGTATTGGTATTTGTGGCAGACCGCTTTGCTGCAAAACCTATCTTGCGGATTTTGTACCGGTATCTATCAAAATGGCAAAAGAACAGAATCTGTCTTTAAATCCGACAAAAATTTCAGGTGTCTGCGGAAGACTGATGTGCTGTTTGAAAAATGAACAGGATACCTATGAATATTTGAATAGCCGTCTTCCATCGGTTGGAGATACGGTGTTTACCAAGGATGGTGTAAAGGGTGAAGTACAGACAGTAAATGTACTCCGTCAGTTGGTGAAATTGGTTGTAGACAATGGTGAAGAAAAAGAATTACGTGAATATAAGGTAGAAGAATTAAACTTCCGTCCAAAGAAGCGTAAAGATGTGAAATTGACAGAAGAAGAGTTGAAAGAGTTAAAAGGTTTAGAGGATGAAGCGGCTGTAGAAGAAACACCGGAACGTACAGAAAAACCTCGTAAGTTCAATAAGGAACGTAATTTTAATAAAGAACGCAACTCAGATAAAGAGCGTAGTTTTGATAAAGAACGTAACTCTGATAAAGAGCGTAGTTTTGATAAAGAACGTAATTCTGATAAAGAACGTAACTCTGATAAAGAGCGTCATTATCATAAGGAACGTTACAATAAGTTTTATAATGGAAATGATACAGAAAAAATGGTGTCGGAAGTACAGGAAGATGTATCTGTAAATGAGTCCGGTGAAAATTATTACCATAAAAAACGCTATGATGGCAAATATGAAGGAAAAGGAAAACGTTATTTTGGAAAAAACAAAAGACGAAACAACAATGCTCCTGAAAAATAAGGAGCGATTGGATGATTTGCAGAATGGATATATGATTATACAAGATCCGGGTAGATTTTGTTTTGGTATGGATGCGGTACTTTTATCCGGTTTTGCAAATATCAAAAAGGGAGAACGAGTGTTGGATTTGGGAACCGGTACGGGAATCATTCCAATCCTACTAGAAAACAAGACACAGGGGGCTCATTTTACCGGACTTGAGGTACAGCCGGAAAGTGCGGATATGGCAGAGCGAAGTGTGGTATATAATCATTTAGAAGAAAAGATATCCATTGTAACCGGAGATATCAAAGATGCTTCAAATATATTTGGAGCATCTTCTTTTGATGTGATTACAACGAATCCACCCTATATGATAGGACAGCATGGATTAAAAAATGATGTCGATGCAAAGACGATTGCGCGTCATGAAATATTGTGTACATTAGATGACATTCTGATGGAAAGTAGTCGTATATTAAAACCAAATGGAAGATTTTATATGGTACACAGACCATTTCGTCTGGCAGAAATTTTTTCAAAAATGGTGCTGTATAAAATTGAGCCAAAGCGAATGAGGCTGGTATATCCTTATGTGGATAAAGAGCCCAATATGGTATTAATCGAAGGGTATCGAGGTGGTAAATCCAGATTAACAGTAGAAAAACCTTTGATTGTATATAAGGAACCGGGAATTTATACGGATGAGATATATGAAATTTATAAATGATTAGATAAGGGAGGATAAGATGGCAGGAACATTGTATTTATGTGCAACACCGATTGGTAATTTGGAAGACATTACGTATCGTGTGCTTCGTACATTAAAAGAGGTTGATTTAATTGCTGCAGAGGATACGAGAAATTCCATTAAGCTGTTGAATCATTTTGAGATTCAGACTCCTATGACAAGTTATCATGAATTTAATAAAATAGAAAAAGCGTACCAGTTGGTCGCAAAATTAAAAGAAGGGAAAAATATTGCCCTGATTACCGATGCAGGAACACCGGGAATTTCTGACCCGGGAGAAGACATCGTGCGTATTTGTTATGAAGAAGGGATTGAAGTGACTTCATTACCTGGCGCGGCAGCATGCATTACCGCATTGACGATGTCAGGCAGACCTACCAGACGGTTTTGTTTTGAAGCATTTTTGCCAAAAGATAAAAAAGAACGTGCAGCAGTTTTGGAAGAATTAAAAAATGAAACCAGAACCATTATTATTTATGAAGCACCACATCATCTTTTAAAAACAATCAAAGAATTGATGGATGTTTTGGGTGATAGGGAGTTAACTGTCTGCAGGGAATTGACAAAAAAACACGAAGAAAAAATACAAACGACATTTTCTTCTCTTCTTTCTTATTATGAAGATAAGGATCCAAGAGGAGAATATGTATTGGTAATTTGTGGAAAATCGCGTGAGGAAATTGTAAAAGAACAGCAGTCGAGCTGGGAACAGCTTTCGATTGAAGAACATATGGCACATTATGAAAATCAAGGAATCAATCATAAAGAAGCCATGAAACTCGTAGCAAAAGACAGGGGCGTAAGTAAAAGGGATATTTATCAATATTTAGTGAAGTAATATGACAACATTAAGAGAACGAAGAAAACAATGTAGAATGAGAAAGTTTATGACAAAACTGAGATTTGGTTTTGGAGTAACTTGTATGCTTTCTTTTGCGGTTATTTTTATGTCAAGTGGATGTGGTGTAAAAACTGCGGATGGAGAACTTACAGATTTAGATTCACAGATAGAGAGCGAAGCAATTGTAGAAGTAACAGAAGAAAAAGAGCCGGATTCCATGCGGATTGTAATGGTAGGCGATATGCTCATGCATGAGCGTATTGTAGAATCCGGTTTACAGGAAGATGGGACATATAACTTTGATCATCTGTTTGCAAATGTAAAAGATACGATTGAAGAGGCAGATTTTGCAATTGTAAATCAGGAAACGATTATGGGTGGGCCAAGTTTTGGATATACAGGCTATCCAAGTTTTAATTCTCCATATGAACTGGCACATGCAGAGGAAAAGGCCGGATTTGACTTACTTCTGTTGGCAACAAACCATACATTGGATAAAAGCGGCAGAGGTGTTGTGAACTGTATGGAATATTTGGATGAAAATTTGCCGGAACTCGACTATGTCGGCATCAATCATTCACAGGAAGAACAGGATAATGATATTTATACCTATGAAGCAAATGGTATCAAGGTTGCAGTATTAAATTATACATATGGTACAAATGGTATTCCATTGCCAGAGGATAAGCCTTATATTGTAAATTTAATGGATGAAGATAAAATTCGTGCGGATATTCAAAAAGCAGAAGAAATTGCAGATTTTACCATTCTTTGTCCGCATTGGGGAACAGAATATAATTTGGAAACCGATAATAGTCAGGAAGAATGGGTACAGATTTTTCTGGAAGAAGGTGTAGATTTGGTACTTGGTGCACATCCACATGTAATTGAACCGATTGAGTGGATAAGTGATGAAGAAGGAAATCAGATGCTTGTGTATTATTCGCTGGGGAACTTTGTCAATGGAACTTCTTCCACGGGTCATGGTGTAACAAACCGTATGGTTGGTGGTATTGCAGATGTAACGCTCGAACGAGATGAAGCGACTGGGGAAGTAAAAATCGCAGAGTACGGTGCAATTCCAATTGTATGTCATATGGGCTATGGAACAGACTACAGCGTATACTATATGGAAGATTATACAGAAGAAATGGCTTCCGAAAACCTCATCCGTTTGCAGGATGGAGAATTTTCGAAAGCCCTGTGTGAATCAATATTTGATAAAGTATGGGACAATTTAGAAGATTAATTTTGATTCTTATAAAAATCTTTTAAATAGGTCTCAATCATATGGAATGGTGCAGGACCAATATCTAAAACTGCCCGGTGGAATTCCAAATCGGAGTAATCATCACCGAATTGCTGTTTTGCATAATCCTTTAATTCTAAAAATTCAATATAGCCAACATAATATTTTAAATAGTTGCCCGGCTCAGATAAAATGAGCTGGGTAATTTCGTTTATGGTGTCTTTATTTGTGATACCGTAACCTGCCCAAAACAGATACATTTCATCTTCTGTCCATCCATAATAGTGAAGACCGATATCCGAAGAAGCATATAAACTTAATGTAGCAGCCTGATTATGGGAAAGAAAAGAAGCTACATTGTCATCAATATCTGCATAATCGTAAGAGAGCATTTCTACATAGGTTGCCCATCCTTCTACATATCCGGAGTAATTTAAGATACTGCGAATATCGGGATACTCATAGTTATAAGTCATAACGGTCTGGTACAGATGTCCCGGATATCCTTCGTGTGCTAATGTCGTAAATGCATACAAATCAGAAGCGACATATCCTTCGTTTATGTAAATGACATTTTCTTCATAGTTATCAACAGGAGCTACGATATAAAAGGCAGGAGATAAGAATTCTTTCAAAGCAGGATCTACATAGTTGATAACATATGTGGTTTCCGGAGGTGCAGGAAAATCTTCTAAGATCTCTTTCTGCAAGGTAAGTAATGCAGTATCCGGACTTTCAAATTCCCATTCCAAGTAGGCACTTTTTTCAATAATGGTATTGTCTTTTTCGTAAAGATTTGAACATACCAATAGATCTTTCATGCATTGATTTTCAATTCGTTCAAACAGTTCATCAATGGTATCGTTGCATCCGGTTTCCGAATAAACAAGAAGTTCGTAATATGTCTTTCCATTTTCAAAATGACAGACACCGCCATCATTCGTACCGGTTCCTGACAGTGATTCCAAACTGGAAATAAGTTCTTCGTATGCAGGATAGAGTTGTTTGTCTAAAATCTCTTTGTTTTGTCTCGTGTAAGAAGCAACCTTTTGTTCAGATAATTCTAATTTTTCTAAACGATTGGCAAAGGTTGAAATCAGATAATGATTTTCCTTGTTTTCTAAAAATGCTTTGCAGCTATCGATAACTTTTTCACATAATGTATCAGACATGAAGAAACCTGCATCTGCTTTTTCTTTTTCAAAATCAATTAGCTGGTCGAAATATTCATCGGTTAGGGCAATTAATTCCAAATAATCTTTGACATCCTGTTCATTGTTAAGTTTGTATTCTGCATACAGAATCGGAAGTTCCATTTGGATGCCGCCGGAAAATGCTAATGGTTCATAATATAAATCATAGTCACAGAGGGCGATCTGGCTGTCTAAATAGTCTGATAAAAGATCATAGGTAAGCTGTTCCTCTAAAGTAAGTTTTGAATTTTTATAGGCTTCTAAGGATTGCCTGGTTTCCAAAAGATCACTTTTGGAGGAATCTCTGGCTTCTTTGGAGAAATCTCCGAGAGTTATCGGATATTCTGTAATTCCATATTCTTTTGGATTTTCGATCGTGTAGTGAAGATTAATGGTATTTGTGGTAATATCACGGACAAATAGTTCCTGTGTAAATTCAGAAAAAGAAATTTGCTCTTCACTGTTTGTGCATCCGGTAAGAGAGGATATGGCAATTATGAGGCATAGAGCCAGAGGAAAAAGTTGTTTTTGGAGCAGGGTGGAACGTAGTTTCATAGGGACCTCTTTTCTAAATTGTGCTATTACGTAATTATTCAGTACCTAAATAATTACGATTCGCAAACCCATGAAAAATCAGCTTCGCTGATGGGTTTGCTCACACCTGAATCATATTCTTACGCTCAAAACAGCAAGTGTTTTGAGCGTAAGAATAGTTACGTTATTAATATAATTTTATGACGAATTTTTTAAAAAAATTCATGTTTAATTATGCGAATTCGCCGCCTTTGGAACCAGGCATTCCAAATCCCAATTCTGCCATATATTTTCCCATTTTACTGGTTGATTTATCCACAAATTCCGGTTGCCCAAATACCTTTTTCAACCATTCCGTGGATAAGTCCAGCCATGAAGAGAAAGCTGTGTTTATAACCTGAGAGCTGCCATCAGCACAGACATCGTTTGCCAGTGAGTAACCATGTGGTCCATGCTGGAATATATGAAGTTCATAAAATAATCCGTTTTCTGCGTATTTATTTGCTACCGGCAAAGCACCGTATGTAGTAAGCAGATCTTCTGCAGTTGCAACCATAAAGACAGGTGGTGCATCTTTTGTAATTTTATTTAAAAGATTGAATTGCTCTGTATCTTCGTCGGTTACTTCTTTTTTTCCGGTTAAAAGCTGGAGCATAAATGCACCCGGCATGTTTGGAATGGTAACAGCAGGATAGCCAAGAATCATACCATTTACTTTATTTTTGGCCATAAGACCTGCAGCAAGAGCCAGATGTCCACCTGCAGAGAAGCCGCAGCTTAAAATTTTTTCGGAATCAATATTCCATTCGTCGGCATGTTCGCGGATATAACCAACAGCCCAATCGATTTCTTCCAGTGGTGAAAATCCTGCAGCGTCCCATCCGGTAGAATAGCGAAGGATAAATGCATGATATCCCTTTGCTGCATAGGCAAGAGCAACCGGTTCGCCTTCTCGTGGAGAACAGTATACATAACCGCCGCCCGGACAGATGATAATTGCAGGACGTTTTTTCTCCTGACCGAATGTTATTTCACAATCTAAAAGATATCCTTCCAAAGATGCTTCTGGATGATTTGGACATTCCATATGGATCATTTTCATGATAAATTCCTCCATTTCATTTTGATGTTAATAATGCTATTATAGCACAAGAAAGCGAATAAAAAGAAAAGAAGAATAAAGATTGCAATATTTTTTTTCTACATTATAATAATAAATAGCTAACATTGAATGAAAAATGTTTGGAGGAATGTGTCTATAAAGAAAAGGGTGAGGAGAATGGAGAAAGTTATATATGAAGTGGGCGATATTGTAAAATTGAAAAAGCCGCATCCATGTGGTGCGAATGAGTGGGAAATACTACGTGTTGGGGCTGATTTTCGTTTGAAATGTATAGGCTGCGGACATCAGGTTATGATAGCCCGGAAACTCGTAGAGAAAAATACAAAGGAGTTAAGGAAAAATTAAAGTATACACAACAGTATAATTTTATTTCAACAGATTACTGTACAAATTGAGTTAATACAGCGAAATTACCAAAATCAAATCAGAAGTAACCAAAAAAGAGAACTGTTACAAAAATTTTAAAAAAAATTAGAAAAAGGCTTGAAAATCAAGGAAAAACGTGGTATCATCTGTCCTTGGTATTATAAATATTCCTTGTTCACGGATTCAGTTTCGTGGGCCAGAGACCAAAAGGAGGTAAAATCG
>CAYVGA010000064.1:0-12780 GCA_964449855.1 uncultured Lachnobacterium sp. | reverse complement strand
CTGAGCTTGCAAAGGTGAATCCTTGTTCTTATCGTGGATATGATTATGATGAGGAGATGGGGTATTATTATGTAGCGAGTCGATACTATAGTCCAGAGATTGGGAGATTTCTTAGTGCTGAACCAAATGTTTATTATGGAATATTTGATTATGTTTGTGGAATAATAGGATTTAATGTATATGGTTATTGTGTAAATAATCCTATTATATATAAGGATGCAACAGGTGAAAGTGTTACAGTTGCATGTGTATTGATTGGTGCTGGTGTAGGATTAGTAGTTGGGTCTGTTTGGTGGGCTATGGTGCAGGAACATTAGTTGCAAAATATGGAATAACTATTGCCGCTTCTTCCATAACAAAAGGTGGAGGAGCGAGATATTCTTCATTTTCTGCATTAAAGAGGTCAATGGGATCTGCTGGAAGTGGAAGAGAGTGGCATCATATCGTTGAACAATGTCAAATAAAATCTTCAAGAGCAGGATTCAGTAAATATTGGATACATAATTCTAACAATGTGATTAGTATACCTAGAGATGTTCATCAAAAAATTTCTAGTTTTTATAGTAGTATTCCAAATCAGAGTGTAGTTAATACTGGAGGTATGGTTTTTAGAGATTGGGTTACGAGTATGAATTATACAGGCTGATTGAGTTTTATCGAAAACTTGTTTCATATAATATTCCTTGTGAAATGATTGCATATAGTTTAGAACTATTAGAGGATTGTTATGGATATGCACTTGAATTGGAGACCGCTGAAAAAGTAGTGATTTATAAACTTTAATTAACAAAACAACAACCACATTAGCTAAAATAAATTAGCCATTGTGGTTGTTGTTAAATCCGTGCCTTTTACAGTGCATATGATATTCTAAATTTTAAGATAGTGAAGATTGGATATTTAGTATTTCGAGTCTTTTCTCTAGTTCTAGTATATAAGCATCTTTCTTCTTAAGTGCAGCATTTTTTTCTTCAAGTGCAGCATCCTTTTCTTCAAGTGCAGCATTTTTTTCTTCAAGTGCAGCATCCTTTTCTTCAAGTGCAGCATCCTTCTCTTTAAGTGTAGCATTTTTTTCGTCTAACAGTTTCTTATACTGTTCTTCAACGATTTCCTCACAAAGTTTTCTCAAAGCTTCACACATACCACCCACCTCCTTAAATGTTGTGTTGTTTGCATTGATAATCGCATCCATAATGGATTTATATAGATTTTCGTTACTGTGTTTTTCATATTTATCCATTACTTTTAATGCTTGTTCTTTTGTATGTATATGGTCTGACAGATTATGCAGCCAAAAGTTGTCTTCGTCTGTTAATTTACTTGTGCAGATAATCTGCATGGGGAAGAAGTCGCCCACGATATAATATAGCCCGGGTTCAGCAGTTGTTATCTCATATTTTCGTGTTTTTTTCAAGTGATGTATTAATTTTCTGGGATAATTTGTGCAGACAAAGGATATGGTAATTTCTTCTGCTGATATTTCGTTTACGTGGGTGGTATCTGCTTTGTAAAAACAGGCATATGCATATACATGATAAAAATCATCAATACTTAAATAGTCTGTTGGACTTTTGTATTCGATGATATTGTGCGTTCGGAATATTCTTCCGATGTTTTTCTGAATAGGTATCGCAGAATCTTTTTTGATAATCAGTACATCAATTTCTTTTGGTTTGGTTCCTAATTGGTGTTCGTTTTCAAATATAAGATTCGCGGATTCATCACTCAGCTCGATTTGCATCCCGGCATAAAATGCCGGATGCCATTGCAGAGTTGGATTCTTCATGCTTCTCCTTTCGGGGATTATGGATGAAGTTTTATAGAACTATGCAAATTTGTAAAAAATTTAAGAAGAAGTAAATATATATATTATTATATCGTAAAAGCAGTTGCACTTCAATGGTTTTATAGTGAAATTTTAGAGTTAATAAATCTCAGAGTTATCATCGCTTGCTATTGAATGAAAATATTTTTGCAAAAAATATAATTTTCTTACGCTTGTCTCACTTTTACAACTACCTGTATGTAGAAATAATCATACAATGGAGTTATAAAAATGAGACAAAAGAGGAAAATATGCAGAAAGCAAGAACACCAGAGGGCGGTAAGAATTTAATTAACCAACGTTTGAAAGAATTAAGAATAGAAAAGGGCTTGTCACAAAGGGGACTGGCTCGGAGTCTGCAATTACTGGGATATGACATGGATAAAAATGTGATTACCAGAATTGAGACGAATAAACGTTATGTGACAGATATCGAATTAAAAGCATTTGTAGAAGTGTTTGGTGTAGATTATGGTTATCTCATCGAGGGGAAAATATCATAATGTTTTTTGAAAATGTTCGAAAAACATTGACAATATTTGTAAAAAAGACTAAACTTTAATCATATGAATCATTCGGGCTGTGGTACACGAGGTGTACTATGGCTTTTTTTATTTAAATAGATAGGAACTCTCTGTTCTTACGAAATATCGTTTTTGTTTATTGTTAGGGAATCTTCTCTAATGCGTTGCGAGTAAATAAAGAGGAATCGTAATTATACAGAGTAGTCAAAATAATTGCTATTTTGACTATAAGAACATGATTCATATATTTATTAAAAGCAGGAGGGATAGTTATGATTGAGTTAAAGCATGTTTCTAAGGAGTTTGTCTCTCCAAAGAAATATCCGGGATTTAAGGGTGCAATTAAGGGGCTTTTTTCCAATGAAAAGGTTTCGAAGTTAGCGGTGGATGATATTTCATTTACCATTAAAAAAGGAGAAATCGTTGGTTATATTGGCAGTAATGGTGCCGGAAAATCCACTACGATTAAGATGATGACAGGGATTTTGAATCCGACTACAGGAGAGTGTTTGGTGGATGGTATCGATCCTAGTAAAAACAGAAAAGAAAATGCACAGAATATTGGGGTTGTGTTTGGACAGAGAACTCAGCTTTGGTGGGATTTGCCACTGAGTGAATCGTTTACGATTTTGAAAGAAATCTATGATGTGTCGGATTCGGATTACAACGAACGTATGAAATTTTTGAACCGTGTGTTGGAGTTGGATGCATTTTTTGATAAGCCGGTGCGTACACTTTCGCTGGGACAGCGTATGCGTGCAGATTTGGGTGCGGCACTTTTGCATAATCCAAAGGTATTATATCTGGATGAGCCAACGATTGGGCTGGATTTGGTGGTAAAGGATAATATTCGTCAAGCGATTAAGGAAATCAATGAAAAATATCAGACGACGGTTATTCTGACCACACATGATATCGGTGATATTGAAGAACTTTGTAACCGCATCATCATTATTGATGAGGGAAAGAAAATTTACGATGGTTCTTTGGAGGATTTGAAAGATACGTATGGCAAAAGG
The DNA here is from genome assembly GCA_964449855.1 of uncultured Lachnobacterium sp. GTDB lineage: Bacteria > Bacillota > Clostridia > Lachnospirales > Lachnospiraceae > Roseburia. Next base: position 9,412 of record CAYVGA010000064.1, on the reverse strand, counting down.
CGAAAGGTGACCATGGAGGTTCGTAAGCCGGAGGTATTACAGGGACTTTCACTGGCGAAAGAGTTAAGCAGGAGAAATGAAAACTTTCGTGCAGAAAGAAAAGACAGAGAAAATGCGTTTGCGTCTGTGAAAGAAGAAAACAGATGCATCATTACAGAAGAGGATTATGAGGCGGTGCTGGAAGTAGAAAGTAAGACATATACGGTAACGTTTGACAAGCACAAAATGCAGGTGCCGCAGATTTTGTCGGTAGTAATGGAACTGACCGAGGTCACGGACATCAAACTTCAGGAAACGGAATTGGCCGAAATTGTGAAAGAAATTTATAATCATGGTTCGATGGAAAAGGATAACTACAATAAAATAGAAAACGGAGGGAATTAGTGATGAGAAAATTGCTTCGTACGTATCTTCCGTTTGTTGCAAATGAGATAAAGACGCAGCTTGCTTATCGTGGTGCATTTTATCTGTGGGCATTTATTAGTTTGTTTAGTTCTTTTATCAGCTATTTTTTGTGGATGGCAATTTACGGAAGCAGTGAAAGTGGCGTGATTGGTAATCTGACACAGAATGAAATGGTAGTCTATATTTTTATGGTGTACATTACTTCTTCTTTGGTATCCATTTCGATTTCTACATGGGTAGGCTATGATGTGGTCGAAGGCAGGGTGGCAATGAACCTGATTAAGCCAATTGACTATCGTGCAAGTTTGATTGCACAGGCACTTGGCGATATGATTTATCATTTGGTAGTGCCAAGTATTTTTATATGGATTGGTTTGGAAATTTACAAAGTATGTGTACTGGAGATGCCGTTGGTATCTGTGCAGACATTGTGCTTGTATATCTGTAGTGTGCTGATGAGTTTTTTGCTCTATGTGTTATTTGATTTTTGTTTTGGTATGCTGGCATTTTTTACAACCTACATATTTGGACTGCGAATGGCGAAAACCGCATTGCTTAGTTTTTTGACAGGTCAGTTGATACCGATTAGCTTGTTTCCGGAAGCGGCACAGAAGCTGTTCGAATGTTTGCCATTTTCTTCCATGATCTATACGCCGGTTATGATTTATCTGGGAAAATATACAGGGGAAGAACTGGCATGGGCACTGGGAAGACAGTTGGTTTGGGTAGTCCTGTTGTACGGAATTGGAAGTGTTATTTGGAAACAGGTAACGAAACGTCTGATTGTATTAGGTGGTTAGACTAAGGAAGGAGGAAGTACAGTGTTGCATACATTAAAACGATATTGGAGATTATACCGTGTATTAATAAAACAGTTTTTGAAAGTCGTCATGCAGTCAAAAGTGGATTTTCTTATGGGACTTGTGGGATTTTTCTTAACACAGGCAACAGGAATTATTTTTCTATATTTGATTTTCCAGCAGATTCCGACCCTGCAGGGATGGACGCTGGACCAGCTCATTTTTATTTATGGTTTTGCGCAGATTCCGCGTGGTATTGACCATCTTCTGACCGATAATATCTGGCTGGTGGCTTGGCGTCTGGTCGTAAATGGACAGTTTGACCGCTATATGCTGCGTCCAATGAATGTGTTTTTCCAGGTGATTGCAGAAAAACTGCAGCCGGATGCGCTGGGCGAAATTCTGATTGGAACGATACTGGTGATCTTATCCGTACAAAAAGGTGTAGCAGTGGTTACACCAATGAATGTAGTATTATTTATGGTTTCTATGCTTGCGGGAGCGTTGATTTATACATCCATTAAGCTGTTTTTTGCATCATTTGCACTTTGGATTAAGCAAAGTGGGCCACTTTTGCAGGTTGCTTACGAAATGGCAGAGTTTGCAAAGTATCCTACGGAAATTTATCATAAAGGTATTCAGTTTATTATCACATGGGTGATTCCATTTGCCTTTGTGGCATATCTGCCGGCAAGCTATTTTCTTGGAAAAGGAAGTGCCGGAGTTATTGGAATTGAATGTGCGATTGCACTGGTGTTCTGGTGTGTAGCATATGGAGTGTTCAATTATGGACTGAAATTTTATGAAAGTGCGGGAAATTAAATAAAAATGTGGGGTGTCGTAAATGTAAGTTTGCGGCATCCCACATTTTTTGATGTAAATTTGATGCCGTTTTGATGTAATATGATTTCATGGAGGAATGTACGAAATGAATATTTTAATTGTAGATGATGAAAAACCAATTTCGAACCTGATTCGCATCAGTCTTACGAATGCAGGGTATTTGTGTGATACGGCAGAAGATGGAAATCAGGCATTGGAGAAAATTGATAAAGGTAAATACGATTTGATTTTATTGGATATTATGCTGCCGGAAATTGATGGCTTTGAATTGATGGAATACATTCGGCCGTTAGGGATTCCGGTGATTTTTCTGACGGCGAAACATGCGGTGAAAGACCGGGTGCGCGGACTTCGTATGGGTGCGGAGGATTATATTATAAAGCCATTTGAAATTGCGGAACTGCTTGCGAGGGTAGAAGTAGTGTTGCGGCGGTATTATAAGACGGAAGAGATTTTTCATATCAATGGTCTGACCGTAAACTGTACGTCCATGAAAGTGGAACGGGATGGAAAAGAGATTGCACTGACACCGAAAGAATTTGATCTGTTGTGTTTGTTTTTACGCATGCCGAATATTGCGCTTTACAGGGAGAAAATTTATGAAAGAGTCTGGGGTGGTGAAATGCAGTTTGGCAGCAAGACGGTGGATTTGCACGTGCAGAGATTGCGGAAGAAAACAGGATTGGAGAAAGAACTTCAGGTCGTAAAGAAAGTGGGGTATCGATTGGAGGTTCGTCCATGAGTTTTCGTTTACGGATTGTACTGGTGACAACAGTGCTGATGACCTTACTATTTAGTGTGGGTGGAACAGCATTGATTCACTCTAGTTTTCAGACTTCTTTGGAAAAAGAGGAAGAGGCTGTGGTAGAGTTGAATGAAATGATTCTGCGGGTAGTTGCGTATGTGGGAAAAGATGGCACGTGGATAACACAGGAGGAATTGGCGGGAGTTATGGAAAACCTGTCGCAGCAGGATACGCTGGATGGGTTATGGCTGATGCATGGAGAAGAACTAATTTATATGCGTCAAAAAGGAAAGCCGCTTTCGGATTATAGGAATCAAGTAGGTGATTTGGAAGAAAATGAGGTATTGATTTCTTATTTTACATCGGAGGAACAGGAGCATTATGTGCAGTCTTCTGCCAGATTTGAATTGAATAACCGTAGTTATCATTTGGATATCTGCAGAAATCTTACGGATATTTATGAAACGAGAGAAGCACAGATTCAATTGTTTCAGAATATATTTTTTGCGTTATCGGTTTTGGGCATGTTTGTATCCTGGGGAGCTGCTACTTTTCTTACAAGGCATTTGCGGAAACTGACGAAAGCAACAAAGGAAATTGCCGGTGGAAATTTGTCCTATCGTTCTAAAATTCACAGTAGTGATGAGGTGGGCGAATTGGCAGAGGCGTTTGATGGAATGGCAGAAAAATTGGAGAAAAATATTACGCTGCTAAAAGAATCCGCAGAGCAGAAAGAAATGTTTATAGGTGCATTTACGCACGAAATGAAAACACCGATGACTTCGATTATTGGATATGCAGATTTGTTGCGCACGCAGAAATTGAATCCACGCGATGAGGCAGAGGCGTTGGACTATATTTTTTCGGAAGGAAAACGTCTGGAGAATATGTCCTTAAAAATGCTGGATTTGTTTGTGGCAGATAAGAAGGATGTTATTTTGCAAAAAGGAAGTCCGGCAAAGCTGGTGCATTATACGGTGAAACACATGCGGGCGGTGTATCAAAAGAGTCATATTGAATTGGAAGTAAAAGCGGATGACGGAGAGTGCTGGCTGGAGCCGGATTTGTTTCAGACATTGCTGATTAATTTATTGGATAATGCAAAGAAGGCGATGGAGCAGGGCGGTAAGATTGTAGTGACGGTGAAAATGACAGCACAAGGCTGTGTGTTATCGGTTACGGATAATGGCAGAGGGATTCCACAGGAGGCCTTGGGACATTTGACGGAAGCTTTTTATCGGGTGGACAAGGCACGTGCAAGAAGCAGAGGAAGCGCGGGGTTAGGACTCGCACTTTGTGAAAAAATCGTGGAGCTGCATCAGGGGCATATGGAATTTTCCAGTGAAGAGGGAGTCGGAACGGTAGTTACGGTAACACTTTGGAAGCTGGAATTTGAACAATTTCTTGTGGCGGGAAAATAGCTGCATGGAGGTGTATATGAAAAAGAAGAATAGTTTTGCAATTGCAGGTATCATATTGCTTTTGGCATTGGGGTATCATATGCCGTCGGCAATTATGGCAATGACGGATGAAGAACGAAACTCCGAATGTAAATCCTTTCAAATAGAAGAAATCCAATTGAGTTTTCAAAATGTGGACATAGAGGAAGAGTTGGAAATTTTTTCAGAAATGTTGTTGAATCATATTGTGGTAGAAGAGGGAAAGACGTCAATTGTGGTAGGTCCAAATGCAGATTTGCAGGGGGAGGTAGGACAGGCAGAGATGGAAAACGCAGATGAAGAATCGTTAGGCGTTTTGGAGAGTGTAAAAGCTTTTTTGGAGATGCTGTGTCCAAAAGTGGATATTGAATTTGTGGATTTTAAGGCAGAATATTATGTAATGATGGTGTCTGGAGAAGATGAGCGGGTATACCCAATCTGGGCTTGTTATGGCGTAGATGAACAAGGGCGAGAGTATTTTATTTGGATGGGTGATAGTTCGAAAAAAGTGCTGGCATTTGATGTGCCGTTTGATGTGATTGGCGTGACAGACGAAGCATTTTATATGACGATGGAACGGCTGGGGACATATTATGGCTATGAAGTGTTTGGTCTTTCGGAGACTGTTTCCAATGTTTATAAGATAAAAACATGGCAGGATACCTGGATGACTTTTGACGAGGGAGGGAACGAGAAAAATTCCTTATATATAGGAAAAATGGGCGAACGTTTTTTGTTTAATGTGTATCCGGGAAGTGTATCTTTTCAGAATAAAATGGAACAAAGTATGTATTAAGTTCGGCTTAAAACAGTGGCTGTTTTGAACGTAAAAATATGATTCACGAAAATGGATGGCGTTTGGATGCCATAAGCTTTCTTTTTGGATGAATGAAGTGGATAGAATTGACTATACAGGCAGGGCTTGTATTGATTTTTTGTTTTACAGAAAAGATTTTGATGTGTGAAAAACTTATATCTTTTCTGCGAAATAAGAAAGTGTCCTTGAGGATACTGCCGCACTTTATGAATGTAGAAAGAGGAAGCGATACAAATGTATAAATACTATGGACAATATCCAAAATTTGTGGGAAACAAACGAAAACGAATCCGACGAACAAAATTATGTTTGATAGGAATGGCTGTAGCACTGTTTTTATTGATTATTTATCTGCTGATATCAATTGGTTTATTGATTTATAAAACAGTGGAATATCAAGACGCGGAAAATGGAAATCAGATTGTGCAGGAAGTGCCACTGGATACTAAGGGAGAGCAGGAAACTACTTTGGAAACTGAAAGCGAAGAGGATGCGATGGGAAGATTAGAAGCTTTTGCGGAGCGAAATCACATTTCGATAGAGGAGTATCCGGAAGAACTTCTTGAACTTTTGGAAAAAAATCCGGAAGCAGAGGAGTTTGTGTTTCAGTATCCTTTGAAAAAAGACACATATGAAACGAGTGCGATGGATGCATATTTAAATCAGCCACAAATGCCATTGTTTCTGCAATGGGACAGCCGCTGGGGTTATTTTTTGTATGGGGACAAGCCATTGGGAATGACGGGATGCGGTCCAACCTGTTTGTCTATGGTGGCACTGCATCTGTTGCAGAATCCACAGATGACACCGGTATATATAGCGGATTTTGCGGAGCGGAATGGATATTATGTAAGAGGAACGGGAACGGCTTGGGCATTGATGACAGAAGGAGCTGCGGAATTGGGATTACGTGCAAAAGAGGTCTCGTTGGATGAAGAGTTAGTGCTTCGGTATCTTTCACAGGGGAAACCGATTATTTCTGCAATGGGTCCTGGAGATTTTACGGAACATGGGCATTTTATTGTATTTACAGGAATAAAAGATGGAAAGATTATGGTGAATGACCCCAACAGCAAAGTGCGGTCGGAAATGTTGTGGGATTTTGAGGACATTAAATATCAGATTAAAAATATGTGGGTGTATACTACATTTTGATACTTGAATTTGTAAAGAATAGGTGCTAGAATTTTCGTAAAATTTCGAATTCTTGTATTATTCATTCCACACCGGATATTTTTGGCACGGATAAATCACAGGCAATTGTCGGCGTGCAGATGGCAAGTGCATATGTAGGTTCACTGTTGATGCCATCGGTGTTTGGGATTTTGGCAAATCACATTACAGTGGCACTTTTGCCATTTTATTTGTGCGGGATTTTGGCGCTGATGGTTGTGATGTATGAGAGATTGGTTAGACGTACCAAGTAATTATGAGGAAGATAAAATGGCAGAAATTACACAGAGACAATTAAAATTTGTAACAAGAGAAAATCTGACTCCTCAGGAAGCTGTGGCATTTCTAAACAGTGGTATGCAGATTCGTTTTTTGGGGGATAATATTATTATTTCAGAGGCGAGAACGCTGGCTGGTTTGTCAAATATTACGGAGGTGGTCAGTGTGACGGATGTTTATGAGGAAAATAATACGGCATATCTGATTATGGATTTTCTGGATGGCAAGAACTTAAAGCAGCTGGTGTCCAATTTCTGGAAGATGCATTTGAAAAAGGATTCAATACAAAGCTGAACCGGATTCGGATATTTGTATACAGTTTTATCGGAAGATAAAGTAATATTAATTTTATTGACAAAAATGGCAAGGTGTGAAACAATAGACTTATAAGTTAGTAACTTTAGAGTTAGTTTAAAGGGGTAGAGAGGCTATGTTTCATTGCAGGGAAAATGAGCTATATGATTTAAACCGAAGATATAAAAAAGGCAATTTTGAATGTATTGTAGTATATGGCCGTCGTAGAGTTGGGAAGACAGCACTTATAAATGAGTTTTGCAAAGATAAACCAACTATATTTTTGTCTGCACTCAATGCAAGTTCACAGGAAAATTTAGAGGCTCTTTCAAAGGTTATTTATGAGAAGGAGCATTCGGAGACGGATACTTTTCCGGTTTACCCATCGTTTGATGCAGCGTTTGCAGAAATTACACGTATGGCAAAAGAGGAAAGAGTGGTGTTTGTTATTGATGAATACCCATATCTTGCAAAAGCAGATAAGTCTATTTCGTCTAGATTGCAGCATATCATTGACCATATATGGAAAGATGGTAAGTTGTTTTTAATTCTTTGTGGCTCTTCCATGAGTTTTATGGAATATCAGGTTTTGGGGTATGAGAGCCCTCTTTATGGAAGAAGAACCGGCCAATTTAAGATTCACGCATTAGATTATAAGGAGATGACAGCATTCAATCCTGAGTTAAGCAATGAGCAGCAGTCACTTGTTTATGGTATTACAGGTGGTGTGCCACATTATATTAATAAGCTGGATGTAGAGAATGATATTGACGAAGCATTAAAAAATAATTTATTCAATACATCAAGTTATTTGTTTGAAGAGCCGGAGAATCTGTTAAAACAAGAGTTGCGTGAACCAACACTTTATAATTCAATTATTAGTGCCATTGCAGGAGGGGCATCTCGTTCTAATGAGATATCTACAAAAGTGGGAATTGAATCTGCGGTGTGTGCAAAGTATTTAAAGGTTCTGCTGGATTTAGAAATTATCAAAAAAGAGACTCCTATCACTGAAAAGGCTGGTAAGAAAACGATATATACAATAGGTGATAATTTCTTCCGTTTTTGGTATAGATTTGTTCCCAAAAATATATCTGCAATTAGTGCAGGACGAATTGAAAAAATTTATGATCCGTTAATGAAATGTCATTTTTCAGACTATATGGGACTTGTTTTTGAACAGATGTGTAAAGAGTATCTTCTCCGTTATGCAGAAGGTTTGCCGATTATTTTATCTGATGTAGGACAATGGTGGGGTACGGACGCAAAGGTTAGGAAAGAAATTCAGATTGATATTGTGGGAACACCTGCAGAAGGAAATGAGTATATTATTGGTTCTTGTAAATACCGTAATGAAGCAATTGGTGTGGATGAACTGGAGTTGTTGAAACACTATGCAGATGTTTTTGGAAAAGGTGAAAAATATCATTATTATATTTTTTCCAAAGGTGGTTTTACACAAGGATTACAAGATTTTGCAGGTAAGGGAGAAGTTACATTATTGGCGTTAAATGACTTATATAAATAAGGAAAGAAGTGAACAAGATGGAAGGTTTTAAACGGCAAAACAGGTACCATCTGAGTAAATGGATAAAGATTGGAAGCACAGGGGAAAGTGGAAAAAATTTTGAAAATCGAAGCTGCTCCGAAATAGAAAATTTGGATTATAGATAAAATGGGACTGTGTTGTAATGACACAGTCCCGCTTTTACTGTAATTATAATGTTGCACCAAAGTCAGATACGATAATCTGCCCTGTAATGGCACGTGATTCATCACTTGCAAGGAAGAGCAAGATATTAGCAACGTCTTCCGGCATACAGATTGGAACAGAAAGATTCATGTGTTTCTGCATCTGACCGAACATGTCCATATTCAGTGTGGCAGGATCGATTTTTGCCATTGGTGTAGCGATAGAGCTTGGGTTTACGGAGTTGCAGCGGATGCCTGTACCCGCGAAACGCATAGCGGTATGTTTGGTTAAACCAACAACGGCAGCTTTACTAGCTACATAAGCAGCACCACCTGTACCGAACTGACCGGCAACGGAGTCAAGGTTGATGATAGAGCCGGCATTGTTTTTCTTCATTTCCTGAAGTACGGCTCTGGTACAGTTGATGGTTCCTTTTGTGTTGATGCCGAATACCCAGTCGATATCGTCATCTTCTACACAGTCGATTGGTTTTAAGCCTGCTTCTAATACACCTGCATTGTTTACCAAAACGTCAACTTTTCCGAATGCTTCTACTGTTTTTGTAACAAGATTTACAGCATCTTCGTTTTTCGATACGTCTGTCTGTACCACCAATACTTCGCCGCCTGCTGCACGGATTTCTTCTGCCACTTCTTCCAACTGTGGAAGACGGCGTGCACTGATTACAACTTTTGCTCCTTCTTTTGCGAATAATTTTGCAGTAGCTGCACCAACACCAGAGTTACTTCCTGTGATGATAGCTACTTTTCCATCTAAACGACCCATATTTTATCCCTCCTATAGTTTGTTAAAAAAATATCAAAGTCTGTGCATATTATATACGCTATGGAGTGTAAAGTCAACCAGTAACGTTAAGTATGCATAGCGTGTATCCGATATAAAAGAAAAGGATGTAAAATAAAG
>CAYVGA010000063.1:6477-12783 GCA_964449855.1 uncultured Lachnobacterium sp. | reverse complement strand
GAACATCTAAGGCAATGATGGAAAAAGTTATCGTAGCAAAGAGCCGTACGGTAGACCCAGAAAAGACAAAGATTTGCTGTACACGTTACGGAAACGTTATGTGTTCCCGTGGTTCAGTTATTCCTCTTTGGATTGAACAGATTAAGCAGGGAAATCCGATTACTATTACAGAACCTTCTATGACACGTTTTATCATGTCATTGGAAGAAGCTGTAGATCTTGTTATTTTTGCATTTGAAAATGGTACAAGTGGTGATATTTTAGTACAGAAAGCACCGGCATGTACGATTGAAACATTAGCGAAAGCAGTGACTGAATTGTTTAATCCGGGACACGAAATTAAGGTTATTGGTATCCGTCACGGCGAAAAGATGTATGAGACACTTCTTACCAATGAAGAGTGTGCCAATGCGATTGATTTAGGTGACTTCTATCGTGTACCTTGCGATAAGAGAGATTTGAACTATGATAAATATTTCAAGGATGGCGATGTAGAGCGTAATCCTCTTACTGAGTTCAATAGTAGTAATACAGAACTTCTTGACGTAGAACAGGTGAAAGAGAAATTATTATCATTACAGTATATTCAGAATGAATTGAAAAACTGGGAGGCTAAGTAATGCGTATTTTAGTCACAGGTGCGAAAGGTTTTGTAGGACGAAACTTAGTAGAGAATTTAAAGAATATCAAAGATGGCAAAAATCGTACAAGAAATATCGTAATCGATGATATCTATGAGTTTGATATTGATACAGATAAATCCTTATTAGATACATATTGTAAAGATGCGGATTTTGTTTTTAATCTTGTGGGTGTGAACCGGCCTAAGGAACAGTCTGAATTCATGGAAGGGAATTTTGGATTTGCTTCAGAACTTTTGGATACATTAAAGAGCCATGAAAATACTTGTCCAATTATGCTTTCAAGTTCTATTCAAGCGACTTTGATTGGTCGTTATGGAGAGTCGGATTATGGTAAGTCCAAGCTGGCTGGAGAAGAGTTGTTCTTTTCTTATAAGGAAGAAACAGGTGCGGATGTGTATGTGTATCGTTTCCCTAATTTGTTTGGAAAGTGGTGTAGACCAAATTATAATAGTGCGGTAGCTACATTTTGCAACAATATTGCAAACGATTTGCCTATTCAGGTAAGCGATCCTGCGGTTGAGCTAGAACTTCTTTATATTGATGATTTAATAGAGGAAATGCTGGATGTGTTGGAGGGAAATCCACATAGATGTTACTATGATGGTCTGAATGTAGTTCCAAGTGAAGCTGGCAGATATTGTTATGCTCCTGTGACGCATAAGGTGACATTGGGTGAAATTGTAGATTTATTACACGCTTTCAAAGAACAGCCGAAGACACTTATGATGCCACATATTCCAGAGAATAGTTTTGCTAAGAAATTGTATTCGACATATTTATCATATTTACCAATGGAAGAAGTGAAGTTTGCATTGGATATGAAATGTGATGATAGAGGTAGTTTTACGGAATTAATTCGAACCTTGGATTGTGGACAGGTTTCCGTGAATATTTCAAAGCCTGGTATTACAAAGGGAGAACATTGGCATAATTCAAAGTGGGAATTTTTCATTGTGGTTTCAGGTCATGGTTTGATTCAGGAGAGAAAGATTGGCACGGATGAAGTGATTGAGTTTGAAGTAAGTGGTGATCAAATCGAGGCGATTCATATGCTTCCGGGTTATACGCATAACATTATTAACCTTTCTGAAAAGGAAAATTTGGTAACAGTCATGTGGGCGAATGAGTCCTTTGATCCAAACAGACCGGATACTTTCTTTGAAAAAGTAGTTACGCAGTAGAAGAGGAATAAAAGATGAGTGAAAATAAAGTAAGTTTTAAAAATAATGGCAAATTAAAACTGTTAATTATCGTTGGAACAAGACCGGAAATTATCCGTCTTGCTGCAGTAATCAAAAAATGCCGCAAGTATTTTGATACAATTCTTGCTCATACAGGTCAGAATTATGATTATAACTTAAATGGTGTATTTTTCCATGATTTGGAATTGGATGATCCGGAAGTATATTTAAATGCAGTTGGCAAAGATTTGGGTGAGACTATGGGCAATATTATTGCAAAATCCTATGAGCTTATGGTAGATATTCAGCCAGATGCAGTATTAGTCTTAGGTGATACGAACTCTTGTCTTTCTGTAATTGGAGCAAAGAGACTTCATATCCCTATTTTTCACATGGAAGCAGGAAATCGTTGCAAGGATGAGTGTCTTCCAGAGGAAACGAATCGTCGTATTGTAGATATTATTTCAGATGTGAACCTTTGTTACTCAGAGCATGCAAGAAGATATCTTGCAGACAATGGTTTACCCAAAGAACGTACTTATGTAACTGGTTCTCCTATGGCAGAAGTGCTTCATATGAACTTAGAAAAAATAGAGGCTTCAGATATTCATGAGAAGCTTGGTTTGGAAAAGGGAAAGTATATTCTTTTATCTGCACATCGTGAAGAAAATATTGATACTGAGAAGAATTTTACTTCTCTTTTCACAGCAATTAATGAGATGGCAGAGAAGTATGATATGCCTATTTTATATTCCTGTCATCCACGTTCCAGAAACCGTTTGATACAGTCAGGATTTCAATTAGATTCACGTGTAATTCAGCACGAACCACTTGGTTTCCATGACTATAACTGTTTACAGATGAATGCATTTGCAGTGGTATCAGACAGTGGGACATTACCGGAAGAAAGTAGTTTTTTCACTTCGGTGGGACATCCATTCCCGGCAATTTGCATCCGTACCTCTACAGAGCGTCCGGAAGCTTTGGATAAGGCCTGCTTCATCTTAGCAGGTATTGATAAAGATTCATTGCTTCAGGCAGTGGACACAGCAGTGGAAATGAATAAGAATGGGGATTTAGGTATTCCGGTACCGGATTATGTGGAAGAAAATGTATCAGATAAGGTTGTAAAAATTATCCAGTCTTATACAGGTGTTGTAAATAAAATGGTTTGGAGAAAGTAGTTTTTGATAAATATTAATGATAGCAGGGAACTATACAATTATCCCTGCTATTTTTCAAACCCATTCTCTTAAATTGAAACGATAAGGATATAAACCCCATGCAAAATACAGACACACAACAAAATTATAATCAAGACCAAATAACTCAACAATTACTGCAATCCGTATCCAAAGCTTACCTGAATCCGCCAGAAGGATTTGCAGACAAAGATGGCCATATGAAAATAAATGAACTCGCAGAGGAATTTTCCATGACATGGATGAAAATCCGGAAACTGCTAATTACGGCAGGTGTTTATGAGAACCCTATGAGCCTTGAGATAAACAGATTAAAATCAGAAGGAAAATCCGTAAAAGAAATTCAGAATATAACTGGTTTAAGTCCTGGTGCAATCAGCAGCTATCTGCCTTACCAGAGAAGTATCTACAATTTGGAACAACAATCTGAACTTGCAGAACGTTTGAAGCGTTATCGCAAGAGGAAAAAGGCGATAGAAAATTTGAATGCACTTCTAAAATCTGGTGTTGTGACAGAAGAAGCAAAAGATTTATTGTGGGAAACTTTGTTATTGTTTCAGGGTTATTTGTTTTATACGCTAAAAGGCAAATCCTTTCGCTATGAAATGCGAGGAAATGAAATCTTTTTTAACAGAAAAGAAAAATCTGTTACAAAATCAACTGTGAATATGGTGTTTGTTCGATTTGGAATTATATGATTTGTAAAAGTAATACTTTAGAGTTATAATTAAAGAAAAGAAGGAAGGAGTTAAGTTTATGATAGATACTATGCCTGTTATCAGAGTAAAACAAGGAATAGCTTATTTTGAAGAACCATATAGGGTTAATGCTTTACGGTTTTCTTTTGAGCATTTAGATTGTTTAAGTATTGTGGTAGATAAAAAAGATACTTCTATTGATGAGATAGAAGTAATAGGGTATTCTACTAGCAAGAATGACAATGAAAAATTAATAAAAGTTTATAAGCAGGAATATGCCAACAGAGGCTATATACTTTTTCAGCATTTATCTTCAAGTGAGGTAAATTGCATTGATTAAAGTGAGTCATATAAAAAATAGTTATGTAATTATAACTAAGAATTTAGTGCCGGATAATAGAATGGCTGCAATGAAGTTTGATACAGGAGCATCAATAACGATTATATCATTAGAAACATTATATCCTGGATTAAGTGAAGCAGAGTTAGAAGTTTGTAGAAACAATCTAAGAGAAAAATTCAGAGATAAGATGTTAAATCCGGCACCTAAATCAGCATCTGGACATGAGTTGGAATGTATCCCTAGTTATAAAGAGAATGTAATCATGTCATCTGAAAAAATAGATAAATTGTTTTATTATATAGCGTTAAATGTAGGAACAAATAAAATTTTATTGGGCGATGATTTTATTTCTTGTTGTGAATTTAGTCATGATATAGATGGAGATATAATCATAAATTATTTTGATGAAAACAGATATAAGAAAAAAGTAAATGAGAAATTACATATGAATGTTAATGAGATAATGGAAATATGCAGTTTGGATTTGGAGAAATTTAATTTATGGGAAAGCAAGTAAAAGAAAAGTGGATACAGGGTGATGAAGTTTTGATGCTTATTAAAGAAGTGCAAAATTTAAAATCCAGATATGCATTGCAGAAACTTTATAAATATATAAATGAATCTACATATGAAATATGTGCTTTGTATGGATTAAGAAGAACAGGAAAAACGGTTTTAATGAAACAATGTATCAATAAACTGTTGGAAAATGGCATAAAAATAGAAGAAATAGCTTTTATAACATTTGGAAAGAAAACAGAATACACAGATGCAGACTTGCTAAATGATATAGAAGAACTTGTGAAAAATGGAATTAAATATATCTTCATAGATGAAATATCCTATATTAACATGGAACTGGAAGATAACAGTTTGAATATACTTTCAGATGTTTATGGGGGTATGGGAATAAAGATTGTAATAGCAGGAACATTTTCCTATGCAATCAAGCTGTTATCAAATGATGTGCTGTTTGACAGGGTGTATATGATAAATACAACCTATTTTTCTTTTAAAGAAGCCAATGAAATATTTGGTATGAATATAGATGAGTTTATCATGCATGGAGGGATAATCAGGGATAAGGCAGAAAAACCAATGAAGCCTCGTGATTATATGAAAACAGCCATAGTAGATAACATAATAAATTCATTGATGAAAAGTGATAAGTTGTATGACATTGGATATTTAGACTATGAAATAGATTTACTTATAGATAAAAAAGATGTTAAGAAACTTGAGCATAGATTGTCTGTTTTAATTAAAAGGGTGATAGACCAGTATCTGAAACTGTTGATGTTAAATAAAATAACAAGGGAACCTTATAAATACAGTGATATAGGAAATTTGAGTGATTTAATACGTCAGCGATCACAGAGGGAAAATGAAAAGAATGATGAGCTTGCTGTAATTAATTTGGATAAAAATAAATATTATGAAATCATTGCAAGGGTATTTGGTGAACTGGACAGGGAAAGATTAAATAAGGAAATATTTCAGGAGCTTATTAAAATACTAAAGCAAATCGGAGTTATAGAAGATATACAGTTACAGAGTGAAACTGTAAGCTGCTTCATAACAAATTATATCCGATTTGGTTTATGTGATGAAATAATGAAACAGATTGATGATGAGGTGAGAAAGGAAACAGGAGACAGATATACAAGAGGACTGGTTGATGAGAATTTAAAAGGACATATACTGGAAGGGATTGTTTATCTGGATTTAAAGCATATGAACAGCATTGACTTTGATATGTATAGAAATGCAGATAATGCAGAAGTTGACCTTATTATAAAAGACCATGAAACAAAAGAGATGGATATTTATGAAATCAAGCATACTCCAAATGCAACAGAAGAACAATGTAAGAATCTGGTGAACAGGGATTTTATTTTGGAAATGGAAAGGGATTTAGGATTTAAGGTCAGAACAATAAACATTATATATACTGGAGAACCACAGGTAAAAGAAATTAATCCGGTTGAGTTATACAATCAAATGTTTATGGATGCAGCCAATAGAAACAAAGAAAACCTGAAAGAAAAATACAGAGCATTGGAAGAAAGAGCAAAAGCTCAGGACTGGGAAACAGTAAAGGTTCAATATATCAATGCAGAGCATTTCTTAAAAAATTTGGATGGGATAAAAAAACAGGAAGTTTAGCAGGGAGAGCCATGACAACATAAAAGGTTGTGTGGCTCTTTCTTCTATATAAAAGAATTTCAATTAAATGGT